>NZ_JBBMFC010000047.1:0-9445 GCF_040096225.1 Hominiventricola aquisgranensis
ATCAATTCAAATATAAGGTAAAAAAGAGTATCAACCGACGAGGAGAAAAATAGATAAATATTACAAGTCTTGAAATTGCACAGGCAACAATGGATATGTTCTTTTGTTTGTTCTGTCTAATAATATTTGTTTCAATTAAAGCAAATAATCCAAAACAGAAGAGTATGAGGATGTTCGTTCGATTATTTCTTATTGCTACAGTTCTGTTTTTTGGAGAGACTTTGGCATATATTTTTAGAGGTAACCTTGGTCCTTTTAATATTTTAGTAACTAGAATTGCTAATCTTATGGTATTTGCTATGAACATAGCAATGGCAAATACCTATGTTAAGTATGTTAGTTCTGTTTTTGTTGAAAAAGGTGCTGAAGTAAGTGGCAATAGTGTTAAAATCGCCAATATCTTTTCGGGCATTAATATTTTCATTGTTGTGGTTAATTTGTTTTATCCATGGATGTATTATTTCGATGAGGCAAATTATTATCACAGGAATAATTCCTGGTATGTATATACACTAATATCACTTGTCGTCATATTTATAGGAGCAGGTATGGCGATTAAGTATAGAAAGTATTTGAAAAAACGAAGCTTCATTTCAATGATGCTGTTTTCGTTTATTCCAATAATTGCAACAGTTGTACAGTCCTTTATTTATGGATTTTCTATAACCAATTTAGGACTGGGAATAGGTTCATTCGTAATGTTTGCTGCATATATGTATGATTGGTCTCATAATGGGGATGAACATACGAATATGATTAATGACAGCAGATTTGATGCTGTTATTATGTTTATCATAATGCTACTTAGCATGAGTGTTTCCATCATAGCATGTGTGAATGTGATTCAGCAGATAACTAAGGAAAACTCTGAAATACAGAGCAGAACAATTGCACAGATGGTTTCAGCAAAGATTGAGAATGAATTTATTAAGCCAATTACTGTTTCTCAGACGATTAGCAGTGATATTGATATAAGAACCTACATAGAGGGGAAAACCAGAGAAGAGGCGGAGAGTGTCAAAGACGATATGATTAATCGTCTGGTATCCATTGGTAATGAATTTGATTATAAAATGGTATTTGTTGTTTCGGATAAAACAAGAGCATATTATACATATAATGGAATAAGTAGGTATCTTGATGTTGAAAATGACAGCCATGATATATGGTATAAGGATTACTTGGATTCAGGGAAAAGATATACAGTTAATGTTGATACTGATGAAGATAATAACTGGAGTCTTTCGGTGTTTATTAATTACGGTATTTTTGACACGAATGGAGACATTTTGGGAGTATGTGGTGTCGGAGTTGATATGAATGACCTTGTAGACATACTTGCCAGGTTCGAGGAAGAATACAATATCAAAGTATATTTAGTTAATCATGATGGACTTATACAGGTTGATACGGATGTAAGTTCTATAGAAACAGGCTACTTGGATAATTCATATTTTGGTAATATATCAGATGATGATTTTTATTATCAGTTATCGGAGAATGGCTGTTATATGACCAAGTATCTCGAAGGATTTGATGGGTATATAGTAATAAGAGATAATAATCCTGTTAAATTGGATGTAAATAAAATGATACTTCCAATTGTTTTAATCTTTATTGCAGGCGTATTAATAATGGCAACTTCATTTGTTATTATTAGTATGAGAGAGAAGAAGGCAAAGGATGCATATAACAGAAGATATGAAACATCTATAAAGGACGAGCTTACAGGCTTATATAATAGACGAGGGTTTGAAGTTGACTGTGAAATAATCAAGAAAAATAATAACTTAATAGAATACGTTCTTATTATGATGGATTTGAACGGTTTAAAAGCAGCTAATGATAATATTGGTCATGAAGCAGGGGATGAGTTAATTATTGGCGCTTCGAAGTGTATGGATAATGCATTCTCAGGTCTTGGAAGGACGTATCGTGTAGGTGGCGATGAGTTTGTTGCATTACTGAGAGGAACGAGAGAAGAAGCACAGGATGCAGTTAAGACACTTGATTATTTAACTGAAAACTTCCAGGGAAATCTTATTTCTGAACTTAGTGTGTCTAAGGGAGTAGTTGTTTGTTCAGAACATATAGAACTTAATTTTGAAGAAATTAAGGCAATGGCTGATAAGTTGATGTATGCAGATAAGGATGAATATTATAGACGAACAGGAAAAGATAGAAGACGAGTTTGATTTATAAATTGATATTTAATCTATGTAAAGAACCCAACAACTTTCAGTTTTTGAAACTGAGAAATCCGAATTTATCAAGCTGTTAATTTTGAAAATTTCTTTGAAAAACTATTGACTCCTACGCAACGTAATAGTTACACTATGTTAGTGGAATACAATTGCCAGGAGGGCTAAAAGATGACAATGCAGGAGTGCTATAAAGCTATCGGAGGAAACTATGAGGCTGTTTTGGGACGCCTTCACAGCGAAGCACTGATTCAGAGATTTACATTAAAGTTCCTTGAAGACCAGAGTTATCTACAGTTAAAACAGGCATTGGAAAATAAAAATTATGAAGATGCTTTCCGCAGTGCGCACACATTGAAAGGGGTGTGTCAGAATCTTTCCTTTGACCGTTTGTATGAGGTTAGTAATGAGTTGACAGAACTTTTGAGAGATAGAACCGGAGAGAAGCCGGGGATACCGGAATCAATGGAAAAAGTAACAGAAGTATATGAGATGACGATTGAAGAAATAAAGAAGGGGCTGTCGCATTAAGTGATGCGACACGACTTTCTGTCTTGGATCAAGTGCTTGGAATATCATAAAAAATGAGTGGATAAAGGAAATAAAAAAGTGGATAGAAAACAAAAAATACTAATTGTAGATGATTCGAAATTCAACAGGGACATATTGAAGGAGATTCTTGGAGATACTTATAATTATCTGGAAGCTGAAAATGGAAATCAGGCAATCCAGATGATAGGAGAAAATATTGGAATTGATCTGATGCTTTTAGATATCAATATGCCACAGATGAATGGTTTTGAAGTCTTGAAAATAATGAAAAGAAGCCAGTGTATTGATGAAATTCCAGTTATTATGATCTCTTCTGAAGAATCTGTTGATGCTATGCGTAAAGCATATGAAATGGGAATTACAGATTATATTGCACGACCTTTTGATTCTGTTATTGTAAAGAAAAGAGTCCAGAATACCCTAGAACTTTATGCGAACCAAAAGCGTCTGATCAATGTGGTTGTTGATCAGGTTTATGAAAAAGAAGAAAACAATAATATTATGATCAGGATTCTGAGCAATGTATTAGGATCACGCAACAGTGAGAGCAGCGAACATATTTTACATATCCGTACTGCGACGGAAATGATGCTGAGGCAACTGGTAAAAACAACGGATGCATATCATCTGACGGAGACTGATATTGCTATAATTACAACTGCATCTTCGCTTCATGATATTGGTAAAATACGCATTCCGGAAGAAATACTGAATAAACCCGGAAGACTGACCGATGAAGAATTTAAAATTATGAAAACTCATAGTGTGATTGGAGCATCCATGATCTGGGATATGCATTCTTTACAAGATCATCCACTGGTACATACCGCATGGGAAATCTGCAGATGGCATCATGAAAGATGGGATGGAAAGGGTTACCCGGATGGTCTGAAAGGTGAAGAAATACCAATTTCTGCACAGGTGGTGTCTATTGTGGATGTTTATGATGCTCTTACCAGTGAACGATGTTATAAGAAAGCATTTAATCATGATACGGCAATCAAGATGATCCTGGATGGGCAATGCGGGCAGTTCAATCCGGTTCTTCTTAAGTGCCTGAAAGAACTAAGCCTTCAGTTTTCCAAGATGTATACGAATGAAACGGATGATAATAACCAGTATTATGAAGCACAGAGGCTCTCTGACGAAATACTAAAGGAAAAGTCTTTACCCCGTAAAAATTATTCGCAGCATGTCATTAAGCTTATGCAGGAAAAGATAGAGTTTTTTAAAATGGACAGTGGCAAAATTTCCATTGAGTATAATGCAATTTCAGGTCGGGTGATTATAATTAACGGAAACCGGCAGATGCGGTGTCAGAGAGATGATCCGAAGTTTGATATATTCAAACCGTTCGAAGTAAGCAGTGAAGATATTCAACATATCAGAGCGTTACTGGACCAGACATCAATACAGAATACAGAAATCTCATTGCAGTTAATGGCAAAGGTGGAAAATAAAAGGCAGATGTATGATCTGAAACTGCATACCTTATGGTCTCCTTTAAAGAAAGATGGATATATAGGAATTGTCGGATATCTCTCTTGATTGGTGATACTATTTCTGGATGTCTCTACACTTTCAGCAAGATTGAAGGCGGAAGAATGCATTTCCACAGAATACCGTATGTGTGATGGCAGTTGGCACAGGATGCTTTTTACTGTAAAAAAAGGGATGAGTCTGGAAATGTAACCCATTAGCCATTTCTTTCTGCGTGATTGAAGGTTGCATACGTACAAGATTCAGAATTTTGTCCGCACCCTCGTCTCAAATCTAGCATAATAAGAGACTGGAAAGCTTTGGAAACGGGGCATTTCCAGTCTCTTTAATTCTTTCCTGAATTGACTGATATACACGATTATTCCTTTATGATATACTGAATTTACTGAATCCAAAGGAGAAGTTCAGTACTGGCAAAGGGACTCAAACTTCCGGAGAATGAAATGTGAGAACAGAGGAATATAAAATAATGACAATTAACCAATTCGCAGACTACACTTCAAAAACATACAATTATTCAAAACGTCTTGGTAATTTAACTGCAGAGGCGGTTGGTGTGATCAAAGGGGAGAAGCATTTTCCGGTTTTTGCGGATCGGATCATATTCAAGCCGCTTACAAAATCGAAGCCATTATCTACACCTCTGTTTGCTTATGCGGAAGTGTTCTGGTCGTGGGTGATCAACACGTATTTTATGCCAGTACCGCAGTATCGGCTGGCTTTTTGTGAGGGGTATGAGGCGGAGACAGGAAAAAATTATGATTATGGAACAGCAGTCCCCTTTGCTTATGGAGAAGGCGAGCAGCTGATGAATCTGCTGGAGTTTTTCCGAAAGTATCCGGACGAGAACGTGAAGATCGATGATTATCTGAATTACTGCCAGATGTTCTATGATTATACGGAGATTCTGGAATCTACATATTTTCAGACGCATCAGAATCTGGCAGAGGAGCTGGCAATGCAGATCCTGGTATCGGTTTTGAAAGGTGATCAGAAC
The DNA here is from genome assembly GCF_040096225.1 of Hominiventricola aquisgranensis. Taxonomy (NCBI): domain Bacteria; kingdom Bacillati; phylum Bacillota; class Clostridia; order Lachnospirales; family Lachnospiraceae; genus Hominiventricola; species Hominiventricola aquisgranensis. The sequence goes on from NZ_JBBMFC010000047.1 coordinate 5,251, forward strand.
TATCATTATGAAAATATTGCATTTGTGTGCAATGAGTCTGGTGAGATTCTTCGGATGGCGCCTATGATTGATCATGAATTTTCAACGTATTTCATGTTTCCTGACAGTATGGGACAGCATATGTACTGGTTCGGAGAACTGGAAAGATCCATAGAGGGGCGTGAGATTCGGGCGGACGAATATGACTGGCTTGTTAATGAGACGGAGCGCCATATGATGGAAAAGAGCGCCACCTGTCTTCATAAGAATCTGGTTTATATCCGGGAACACTATCCGTTAGTTGCAGAAGAATTTCTGAGAAAATTAAGTCGGTTTGAAAATGATCTGATCGAACATAAGGAATGGTTTGCGGTGAAGAAGAGTCCGGGCTATCCAGATCATGCCAACTCAGATGTCTGGATGATAGGAAAAGCCAGATATAAAGACCATGACGAGGTGAAGGCAGCAAACTATGAGGTAAAGTATGGTGGACCTGGAAAAAAGATAAAGTTTGACACTTTGAATAGTCTGCTTATCTATGATGTGAGAAAAATAATACAACAGATAAAACAAGTGTTGAACGGGGGAGCGTATATATGTCAGTAGAAGTAGAGATCAAACTGAAAATAGAAGATCCTGAGCAGTTGATAGAGAAGCTGGAAGGGCTTGGGTTTATAAAAGGGGAACAGCTGCTGGAGTCTGATACATATTTTACATCTGAGAACCATGATTTTGTGAAGTTGGGCGAAGCACTGCGGGTTCGGCAGATTCGGAATGTTGACACAGATGAAATATCTGCAGTCATTACTTATAAGGGAAAGAAGCTGGATGATCGTTCCATGGCAAGGGAAGAACTGGAATTGGAGATCCCAGATGCGGAAGTTGGAAAAACACTTCTTCAACGGATTGGATTCTATTCGGTGCCGGTGTTGGAAAAGAAGCGTTGGTATTTCAGGAGAAATGAGATGACTGCCTGTGTGGATCAGGTGACAGGACTTGGAGATTACCTGGAACTGGAGATTATGGTAGAGACCGAAGCAGAGCGGGAAGGTGCACTTCAGAGGATTGAGAATGTGCTGGTAAGTCTTGGGTATTCTATGAAAGATACTACCAGACATTCGTATTTATCAATGCTGACAAATCAGACGTGTGCAATGGAGGTGGCGCATGAACATTACATATAATAAGAAAAAGTATATTTATATAGTTATCTGGCTTTTGATCGGAATACTTTCATTTACGGTGCTGGAGAAATATGCATCTGCACCGGAATCGCATCAGACAACCATTGCATCTCTTGATGAGAAAAAAGCGACTGTTCTGGAATTGACAGCTGCTACGACAGCGACTTCGGCATTGATCACGCTGATCCCAGGGGATGTAGGAACTCCTATTGCAGAGAAAGTAGCAGATCTAAGTGGATATCTTTTGATTGTATTGTGTGCGATTTTTTTGGAAAAATATCTGGTGACGATCACCGGATATGCGGCATTTAAGATTTTTATTCCTGTGGCATGCGTACTATTTGCAGTCAATATGGCGGCACAGAATCGAAGTATTGATAAACTTGCGAGACGACTGTTAATATTTGGAATCTGTATTTTCCTGGTAGTTCCCACAAGCGTGAAAGTGTCGGATCTGATTGAGACGACCTATCAGTCTCAGATTGATGCAACACTGGAGGACGCGAAAAGCACCAGAGAAATGCTGGAAAACAGCAGCGATTCTGGGCAGGAGCAAAATGAGCAGACGCAGGAGAACGAGATGGAACAGACATCTGGAGTTACTGGCCTGCTGGACAAAGCAAAGGATGCACTTTCCAGTGCAAAAGATTCTGTGACCACAGCAGTCGGAAATGTGACTATTTCTTCGGAAGAGCTGGTTCAGAAAGTACAGGATTCTTTGAATCATTTTGTGGAAGCAGTGGCAGTGATGCTGATCACATCCTGCGTGATTCCGATTCTTGTATTATTAGTATTTTTCTGGTTGATTAAAGTATTGCTGGACGTGGATATTTCTTCTGGAAAGTCTGTGTCTGGTGAATAACATAATAAAAGCATAGGAACACTACATTTAGAAATTCCAACCGTTATTGCACTATATATAGTATGATAACGATTGGAATTTTGTTTATAGAGGCTTTTTTTCCAATCATTAGTATATACGGGATGATCGAAATCAGGTATAAAGGAAGAAAGGAACAGATTTTAAAGCGTATGGAATGGAGGTGAAGCGTAATATGAAAAAATTACATTTACAAGGGGTGATACTGATCATAACAGCCATGCTTTCTGAGCCCTTGCCTTATACCATCTGAACCAGCCATACATTACTGTGTACCATAAAATAACCGATTACTACTTTGATCAATTCAGTTGCCTGTACAAGGAAGTACACACTTACGATACCAAGTCCTGTAAAGTGCGCCAGTAAAAAGGCAGTTGGAACGACAACGATCCAGGTGAAAACAGAATCAAACAGGAATGTAACCATTGTTTTCCCGCCGGAGCGCAGCGTAAAATAAGATGCATGGCTAAAGGAGCAGAAAGGCATGATAATTGCGGATACTGCGATAAATCTGGTTGCCAGTGCACGGATTTCCTCAGAGGTATTGTAGATCTGAGGGAAAAATCTGCCCATAAAAAGCATACATACAGCTACAATGACACAGCAAAAAACACTGAATACAATCATTTTGTTATCTGCATCCTTTGCTTTTTCCAGTTCGCCGGCACCCAGATACTGTCCCACCACAATGCTGATGCAGGCGCCAAGCTGGAGATAAATGATGTTAAACAGATTGGTGATGGTTGTAGCAATGTTAAGCCCGGCAACTACTTCCAGGCCGCGGATCGAGTAGCACTGTATTACGGCTGTCATTCCGGCAGCCCACAGAACTTCATTCATCATAAGTGGTAATCCTTTGATGATGATTGCTTTTAATTCATCTGTGGGAATACCAAAACCGGTATATGCTCCTTTGAGATACCGGTTTTTCTCTCTGTGACTGTGTGCCCAGATGATAATCATAAGGGCTTCTATGTAACGGGCAATAACCGTTGCCAGAGCAGCACCCTGTACACCAAGTTCCGGGAATGGTCCAATACCGAAGATCAGGAGATAGTCCAATATAGCATTACTTCCAACGGCGACAAAACTTGCGATCATAGGAAGCAGAGTCTGACCAGTCTCCTTAATATTGGTCGCATAAGACTGATTTACAGCAAAGGGAATCAGTCCTGCCATCATAATGATCAGATACTGTAATCCATACTGCAATGCTGCACCTGTCGCACCACTTCCGGAAGTATCCGTGAGATAAAGAGAAATCAGGCTCTCCCCTTTTGCCACAAACAGCAGAATGGTAAGTGCTGTAACCGTTAAAGCTGCATACAGCTTAAAACGGAAAGAATACATATGCCCTTTATGATTTCCTTTTCCGAAATACTGGGCACCGAAAATGCTGGCTGCTGATACAGCTCCGAATACTGCCAGATTATATACAAATATCAGCTGATTGACAATGGCAACTCCGGACATCTGCTCTGTACCAAGCTGTCCAACCATAATATTGTCAAGAAAACTAACCAGGTTTGTAACTGCATTTTGTATGATCATGGGCAATGCCAGTGCAATGTATCTTTTATAAAAATTTCTATCTCCAATATATTTTCTGTGAAACTTTTCTAACATAAATCCCTCTCTTTATCGAATCCCCATTTTAATACCTGTTCAGCATAACATATTTCCGTGGGATTTTATATCTTCTTTTTTAGTTTTCAGAGAGGAATGCAGAAGATATTTATTATCCAAGACTCATACGATATAAAGCTTTATACCCATATTACGGATAAGGTTTTCCCATTCTGATGAAATTCCAGAATCTGTAATGATGGTATTACAATCTTGCAATTTAGCAAAATATGAGGTTACAACAACATCGAATTTTGAAGAATCTGCAAGAAGTATACTTTCTGCAGAAGATTCTAAGCTTGCGCGTTTCGATAAAACTTCATATGAATATGAACATGTAAGGCCTAATTTACTATGGATACCTGAAGCAGAGAGAAAATACTTATTGGCTCTGTGGGCTCGAATTAGATGCAAGCCTTCATCTGATTCGAACATTCGCAGATCATGGTTATAGACACCACCGACGCCAACCAATTCGATTGCCTTTCCCTTTGAAATTTTACTTATAATATCATAATTATTT
>NZ_JBBMFC010000048.1:0-9345 GCF_040096225.1 Hominiventricola aquisgranensis
TAGACTTTGAAGTAATATCCTCCTGCCGCAGCTCCGACTGCAACCAGTGCAATCAAAAGATACGTTCCAAATGGACTTTTATCTTCAGGCATCTGAATATCATCCTCTACCTTATCTTTCTCGGCTGACTCTGTCGTTTCCGGCTTTTCTTCCTCTGCTTTTTTCTCTGGTTCTGCATAAACCGTATCTACTTCCGGAAGTATCACCGAATCAGAAAGTGTAAAGTTCATCAGATCTTTTTCACTAACTTCGGTAAGGAAATACACATTATCCTGAGATTTTGAATTGTCGATGATCAGATAGAAAATCTTACCACTCTTAGTTGAAATGGTATAAAACTCTTTTGTGCCTTCCGTAGCTGTTTTGGTAACAGAATCTGCTGTCTCGCCTTCTTTATTAAGCTGTTCCTCAATACCTGTCACTGTCCGATCATCCACGGTTCCTTTTGCATCTGTCGGCTCAGAAGCCTGTGCATCCTGCGGAAGCGGTGAAGTCGTTGTTTTCTCAGTCCCAGTTGCATCTGCACTGGTCGTGGTTGCCATTGCACCATTACTGTCACTGGAAGTTTTCTGTTTCTCTGCCTGCTTCTTTGCCCATTCATAATAAGGATTCTGTAACACATACTTTTCAGACGTATTTCCGGCACCGTCTGTTACCGTAATCTCAATCTGTTTTGTAGTAAAATCTTTCTGTGTCAATTGCACTCTCAGCATTCCATCCTTCAAGTCTGTATAAGTGGTGCCATTGACTGTTACTGCAGTAATCCCTGATACTGCATCATTCCCCTGAATCGTCAGCACACCATCTGTCAGGGAAGCAGAGAGTGTAGGCTTTTCCGTGTCATAACACTTAATAGAGCGATTCTGCTCATAGACCTTCCCCTCACCATCTGTAACACGCACATACACTGTCTGATTTCCAGTGATCGTGATACTTCCACTTCCGGTTACATCCTGCCAGCTTCCATCTTTTCCTGCTTTTGCTTCAATCTTTGCTATTGAGAAACCTTCCGGCATATGACTGGCATCTACCGTAACAGCAATGGTTGTTTCTCCCTGTTTCCAGCCATCCGGTTTCTCAATCGTGATTGCAGGCGTGGTATTCTCAGCTGCATAAGCAGTCTGTGTCTGGAGCAAAGGTGTTGTCAGGCAAAGAAATGTCGTTGCTGCAAGCAAGCTCTTTTTTACCCTGCTTTTAGTAATTGTTCTCTTCTTCTGTTTCATTTTTTCCAGATTCATCATCGGCTTTTGTTTCCTCCTTCTGTATTTCTACCCTGCCGGGCAGTTCATTTTTCATTCTCTTTTTGAAAGCTTCCAATTCCGGAATACTCATATCCATTGCACGGATAATTCTTACAATTTCCAGATTTTCCGCTTCTGTTTTTGCAATCTCCGCAGCCTTGAACCGCTTTAAATCTGCTTCATATCTGGCTTTGGAAGCTTCCATTTTCTCTTTGGCTTTCTCATAATCTGCCGTAGCTTTTTCAAGACTTTTCATCGGTTCTCCTTTCCGGACGGCTGATGCAGCCGCCCTTTTTTCTTACCATCGTCCAAATCCATAGAAATGGCTCTGCCAGTATGGGGAATTGATGGACGTATACTGCACCGGATGTCCACAATGGATCATCTGACCATTGCCTACATAGATTCCGATATGCGTTACCGGCTCCCCTGCGTCGTAAGTTCCAGTAAAGAAAATCAAATCTCCCGGCTGCGCCTCCGACTGGGATACTGGTGTACAAATGTTGTACAGTCCCTGTGCTGTTAATCTTCCTGTATTCCTTACACCAGAGTTTGTCAGACAGTAGCTTACAAATCCGGAACAATCGAATCCACTTGGGGAATATCCACCCCACACATACGGTGTTCCGAGATATTTTGCCGCTTCTTCTAGTAATCGCTGTGCCGCTTCACTGGTGTATTCATTGCCACCAAAACTGGAACCTTCTCCTGTTTCCAGATAAAAGATCGGGTTCAACCGTTCTCCATTTTTTAACAGTTCAATATGAAGATGGCTTCCTGTCGAATTTCCAGTGTTTCCTACCAGACCAATTTCATCACCTTTGCTAACAGATGCTCCTGCAGATACGCTCCGGCTGCTAAGGTGTGCATAGCGAAGCTCATAACCTTTGCTGTCTTTGATAATGACGTAATTTCCATAGCTGTCATTATAAGCAGAAGTTGTAACCGTTCCGGTCAGCCCTGCCATTACTTTTGTCCCTTCCGGTGCTCCGATATCCATACCATTATGAAGCTGATTTGCTCCTGATATTGGATGAATCCTGTATCCATAATAGCTGGTCACACTGGAATACCAGTTAAAATCAACCGGTGTTGCAAACATCTGCAAGTTGCCTTTTGTATCGTTGTAGGCACTGAACAGTTCTTTCTGGAAAAATCCCAGCCTTTCCTGACAGATTGACATCAGGTTTCCACTATTTAAGGTGACATTCAGTACATCTACATCTCTGGTCCTGGTCACTTCCACTTCCTGACTTCCATTATCATCCGCCAGATAACATTCCCATGTCTGATGTCCATGTGCAGATGCTGCCGCATGACTGTCATAATAGACATCAAACTGTACACCGTATCTTGCGAAAGCTCCGGTATCTTCTACAATATATTCGACACCATTCATAACTACCTTTGTTCCCATTGGTACAAACGGATTGGAAGCATCTACCGCTAAGGTATGATTGGCAGTTGGATATGCTCCACTGGCAGTCGGTCCTCCGCTCCAAACACCACAACAGATCGGACAGTTACAATATCCACTGGTCACTACTTGTCCCAAAGATTCTCCAACTCTTACAGTTGCTGTCTCTGTCACAGTCTCATTGACTGCTTCTGTTTCTAACCGATACTGCAATGCAAAAAGAGCATCCAGTTCTGGCTTTACCTGTTCAAAGGTAAATTCTTCATACTTTGCTGACAGATAACTGATCAGGATAAACGGATCATGCTCAATAGGTCCGATGTTATATCGGTATTCCTCATGTCCCGGTTCTTCAGATTCCATGTTGTTGATCCGCTCCTGCAGATTAGCTTCCAGCTGTGTATAATACAGTTCCGCTTCCCGGATTGCCTGATCCGATGACAGATAACTGGTTCCGGTGTAAGTGATCACATTTTGTAAAAACACTGCAGAGCATGACGTGACATTCGTTATGATCAGAAACATCAATCCGATCAGAACTGCTACACTGATATACACCTTCCGGTTTTCTTTAAAGAAGTTGGTGACTTTGCCGCCAATCTTCTTGATATAATCAATCGTACCTTTTGTAGCTGTTCCTACTGTCTGTTCACTTCGCTTCGCTTTGGCATAATCCCGTTTGATCTGTTGCTTCTGAATCTGTTTTTTCAGTTTCTTCTGCTCCTGACGGGTTGCCGCCTGTGTCTGTTTCTCTTCCTGTCTTTCAAGTCTGCTTCTTTTTCTGGATGCCCTCTGTTTCCTGCGTCTGGCACTTCTCTGTTCCAGTCGGTAAACACCTTCGCCGCTTTCTTCTAACTTATGGGCACCTTCTACCGCCGCATTATCGTCTTCATTTTTGCTGATCTCACGGTGCAATGCTACGGAAGTTGCACTTCCTGCTTTCTTGACAACAGAAGCTTTTTCTGTTTTCACAGATTCCCCTTCACCAAACTTCAGGCGGGATTTTTTCTTTCCAGGAGCTTCTCCATCATTTGCCTGATAGACCTGTGCCTTCTTGGAATGCTGCTTTGCTTCCTTCTTCTTTTTGGCTTCCTCATAAGAAAACTTTTTGGCTTTTTCCTTTTGTTTCTGATGTCGGAAATTGACTCCATCCGCATCCATCTGGTTCAATTTCTCCATATCTTTATCATTTTTCACAGAAGCACCCGTTTCCTCATAAGCAAACTTCAAACGCTGTTTTTGTTTTGGCTTTTTGCTGCCACCTGTCTGATTTCTCCGGCTGTCTCCTCTGTTTTCTGAAAGATCCGCACGTTTTTCTTTCAGTCTCCCTGACTGGCTGGCTTCGGATTTTTCTGCAAATCTGGATTCTTTTCCGACTTCAGCACGGATTCTTTTCCGGTTTTGTTGCTTTCTATTTTGTCCAAAATCCTCACTTTGGTTCTCTGTTCGCATCAGTTCCGGTGCATCTCTGGATTTTTGCACAGAGGGACGAATATTTTTCCCACTCCGTTCAGACTGGCGGGGAGACTTATCCACAAGGTGTTCTTCTTTTTCCCCCTGTTTTCTTCCCATCTGCACATCACTGGCACGGTTACTGACACGAACAGAAGATTTATCTGTCAGGTTTTCTTCTACCAGACCATCCTTTGTCATCTTCTGGACTTTCTTGTCCCTGACTTTCATTCTCTGTTCTGCCACTACTTACTCCTCCTTCTTCGGATACCCTTTCCCTGCCTGCAATAAGCAGAGAAAAGCGATGCCGAAAACAGCACCGCCACTAAAAGTTAATACATATGAAATTACTCGTAACATTGTTTTCTCCTTTGATTTAACCTGCTTCAGAGGTCTCCTCTAAGCGGGTTGTCATGATTTTATAGAGGGAATTCTTCGGGAATCTGTCTACAAATGGGATAATGACATTTCCATAGAACAGAAGTCCTTCCCCCTCATTACTGTTGGTTACATAGGACAGCTGGGTTGGTGAGATATTCAGCTGCTTTGCCAGAATCTGCCTGTCTCCGGAAGCCTGGTTCAGCATATAAATAAAATCTGAATTTTCAAATATATTCTCTATCTCCCTGGAAGACAATAAATCTTTTATATTCTGGGTGATTCCAGTTGGAATACCACCCCATTTACGAAATCTCTTCCATATCTCCACACTATAAGCTGCGGTCTGCTCTTCCTTCAAAAGAAGATGGAACTCATCCACATAGTATCTGGTGGACTTATGAGCAGAACGGTTCATTGTTACCCTGTTCCAGACCTGATCCTGAATGACAAGCATCCCAATCTTTTTCAACTGTTTACCAAGTTCCTTGATATCAAAGCAGACAATACGGTTATTAATATCCACGTTTGTCTGATGGTTAAACACATTCAGAGAACCTGTAACATAGATTTCCAACGAAGTGGCCAGTCGCTGTGCTTCCGGCTCTTCCTGTTTTCTCAGAAGGTTGTATAAATCCTCCAGGATTGGCATCTTCTCCGGCACTGGATCGGCAAGATATTCCTGATATACTAACCGTACACAGCGGTCAATGATGGTCTTTTCTACCGGCTCCAGTCCATTCTTTCCTCCAACAATCAGCTCACACAAAGACAGAATAAAATCTGCTTTCAGTGACAGTGGATTATCTTCCTCGGAATAGTTCAGGTTCAGATCCATTGGATTGATATACTGGTCAGATACTGGCGAAACCCGAACTACCTGCCCATACAGTGCCTGCACAAGTGCCGAATATTCGGCTTCTGGATCACAGATAATGATATCGTCTTCCGTGATCAAAAAGCAGTTTGTAATTTCCCTCTTTGCTGAGAAAGACTTACCGGAACCTGGTGTACCAAGAATCAGTCCATTTGGGTTCTTCAGACGCTTCCGATCAACCATGATCATGTTGTTGGATAATGCATTCAGTCCATAATAAAGAGCTTCCCCTTCCTGAAACAGTTCCTGTGTCGTAAACGGCACGAAGATCGCTGTTGAAGATGTGGTAAGCCCTCTCTGAATTTCAATCCGATTGACTCCCAGTGGAATACAGGACATGAGTGCTGCTTCCTGCTGATAATCCAACTGTTTTAAAGAACAGTTATATTTCTGTGCGATTCCCTGCACCTGGAAAATATTATTATCCAGTTTCTGACGCTTCTTTGCTGTATTCATAACCAGAACCGTTACAAGGAACATTCTCTCATTTCTGGACTGCAGATCTTCCAGCAGGTTCTTCGCTTCTTCTCCATAGGTTACAAGGTCCGATGGAAGCACGTCCATATCATAACCGGAACGTACCGCTCGTTTCTGCTCTTCGATCTTCATCTTATCCAAATCTGAAATCTTGCTCTTGATCATCTTGATCGCTGAACTCTGGTCAATAGACTGGATATGGATGTTGACATTAATACTGTCATCTACATCCAGGAAATCTGCAAGCATCCGGTCTGTCAGCTCTGGTGCAAGAATCTGCAGGTAACTTACACTTCCCATCGTTCTTCCCATCAAAAATGTCTGATTCTTGGAAAAGTTAAAGGAAGTCGGTGCAATAAAATCTTTAGTTTTTAATCCAGTTTCCGGCAGCATCTTATACTGGAACTTAAATGGTTCGATCCGATCCTGGTTGAACACATGATACAGAATCTCCAGCCTTTCCAGTCCATTCAAAGAATGTGCCTGTGCTCCCAGAACCTTAAAGTTATTTAAGATATCCGTTTCGATTCTTTCAAGCCTTGGTCTTGCCACCTTCAGGCTTTCTGCTTCGATTCCAAAAGTGATATATTTTGTCTTTACCAGACCATTATTTCCTTTGGAAAGCTGATTTTTCAGCATAGTACGGTACTCTTCACGAATGGCATTGAAGTCATCGTTCTGATCCGGAATATCGATGCTTTTCTCAAATTCTGCCACATCCACCTGCTGATTGATAAAGGACAGCTGCACACTGATGGAAGAATCAAAGTAATTTAAGAAATCACAGTAATTCTCAAATATCGTGGTCTTATCCTCATTTAAAGCAAGCTGATAATTGATGTCATAAAACTGAATTGTCTTGGAGAAAAAGGTCTTTGTCACCTGGCAGATACCATCCTGCAGCATCCGAATATACGGAATACTCTGCTGTGCAGTTGTAGGAATGTTTTTCTGTTTCCTACGGTCCCGTTCCTGTTTCTTCCTACGCTTTTCCTGTTCTCTTTCTTTTCTGCTTTTTTTGTTTTTTCTTTCCTGACGGTTTCTTTTTTCCGCCAGGGACAGACGCTCCTGCTGAGCCTCCTGCTTTGTCTTTTTTGCCATCCGGCACACCCTCCTTTTTTACAAGGGTGGAAATCTCCTGATAAAAATTTTCTGTCTTATATGGTCTTACCGCCGGACAGATAAACTTCTGTCGAATGATATTTGCCACCACTTTTTCAAAGGGAAGCCCGTCTTTTTCATACATCGCCATGAAGAAAAACGGAAGCATGACCGTTACCATCAAAATGGCAGCGATACTGGAACCGATTGGTTTTCTCATGAACAGATAAAACGGAATTCCCACAACTGCGGCAAGTGAAAAGAAAATCAACTGCCGCTTTGTCAGATTTAATGCTACTTTTGTTTTGACCTTGGTAAGGTCTTTTGGTACTGGTACATACGCCATGGTATGCGCTCCTTTCCTGCCCGTTAGTGGGCATTGAATATCGATTTGCTAAGGCTTCCGGTCTTGAATAATGAAAATGCAAGAATCACGGTATAAGCCGCTACTGAAAACATTGCTGCATGAAGGTCACTGGATATGGTCATTGCATTTACTAAAACTGCATAAATTCCCACACAGACCATCATGAAGAATCCCTGAAATGCCAGTGCGAACAAGCCTTTTAAATAGTTGTTTCCGATATTGCCCCATTCCTTATTGGTCATGGTGGCAAACGGAATTGGTGCTATGGAAGTATAAAGGTAAATTTCTATCATTCTTCCGTACAAAACAACGGTTATGATGATTGACAGAATCCGCATGGTAATACTGATCAGCAGCGTTTCCATGGATAGCAGGAACAAATCCCCTAACTCCATATCCTCCAGGGCATCCACAATTCGTGTAATTGCTTCTGTTGCATCCACCGCAGTGTTTCCTGATATCACCCCGGCGGCATTATTGACCACATGTTGGCCAACGTCAAAGACCGCCATCGTGATATTGAACGTATTTGTCACCAGATAAATGGCTACATACGCTTTGAAAATCCAGAGGAAAATGTTATAAGTCTCAAATTCATGGAAATTGTTTTTTTGTGTTACCATCGTGATCAATTCATAGCACAGGACAAAGGTGATGATCAGTCCCGCAATGGGGACGATCACCGTTTGGGATATATTCTGAATCAGATTAAAAATCCCTGCATTCCACCCCTGCGGTGTCTGTCCCACCTGCCCGGCTATGGTTCCCACCTGCTCATTGACAGACGTGAACATGTTATCCAAACATGACTTGATAAGTCCGATCAGGATATCCTTTATCGCTTCCGTAATTCTCTCAATGATGGTGTTCATCTACCACTCCTCTTAAGAGAACAATGTTGCCAGCTGTGGAATCAGGGTAGTTCCCAGCAGCATGATTCCGGCACCAGCCATCAGCTGTTTGATGCCCTGGCTCTTAGCGCCGGGATTGTCATTTCCATATCCTTCCAGAAGGTTCACGACACCCCACACACCAAGACCTGCGCCGATAGCGACTACAAGAGTTTTTAAAGTTGTAATTGCGCTGCTAAAAAATGCCATATATTCATAAACCAAAACTGACTTCTTTCAGGTGTTTACGGGAATGAAAAAACACCGACTAAAAAGCCGGCGCACCTAATGTCAGTTATTCCTTTCCTCATTATTTTTCGTTCATTCCCAAGGTTACTCCGACAGTTCTACATGAATCACTTCCACCTCTTCTTCGGGTTTCGGTGTGTACTGTGGATTTAACTCTTTCTCTACTTTGTACCGGTTCTTCTCGTTTTCATCTGCAAGAAGCCGATAGTTTTTGTGTTTCGTGATATCATATTTATCCGAGAAAAATGGTCTGGCACCACGGATCTGCAGGATACATTTTCCTCCATCCATGACTGCAATCTCATCTTCCGTCATCAGCTGTTTGCCTGTTTTCTGGTAGTTCAATCCAAAGGACTTCTGATTACTCCTCGTCTCCGAAGTGTTATACAGGTCAATGGTTTCCTTCCCCAGAAGCTCACTCATTTCCTTTAAGGTGGTTTTCTCTTTGCCACCAAGAAAAAGTGTAGTATCACAGTTGCCCAGAATGGTATCTGCACTATCCTTATACATTGCCTTTAGCTGACTCTGGGACTGCAAAATAATAGAAGCAGAGATTTCCCTGCTTCGGATAGTTGCGATCAGCTTGTCAAACTGAGGAATCTGCCCGATGTTGGCAAACTCATCAGCGATGACACGCACATGCACCGGCAGTCTTCCACCATATACATCATCTGCCTTATCACAAAGCAGATTGAAAAGCTGTGACTGTAACATGGCAATCACAAAGTTGAATGTGGTATCCGTATCGGACATGATCAGAAACAAGGCTGTTTTCCTGTCACCGATCTTATCCAGTTCCATTTCATCGTAAGACATGATCTCACGAAGTTCTGCGATATCAAATGGGGCAAGTCTGGCTCCACAGGATATCAAAATACTTTTCGCTGTCTTTCCAG
>NZ_JBBMFC010000049.1:0-8856 GCF_040096225.1 Hominiventricola aquisgranensis
CAAATAATTATGAATCCTTTCTAAACCGGTTCTCGATCCATGTCTGTAAACTTCGTCAGTTCCGGAATCCAGAGCAGATTCACGGTTCCGATAGGACCGTTTCTCTGTTTTGCAATGATCACTTCGGCCACTCGCTGCTCTGCTTCTGAAAGATCTCTGTTATAATATCCTTCACGATACAAAAACATTACAACGTCCGCATCCTGCTCAATCGCTCCAGACTCACGAAGGTCTGACAACATCGGTCTGTGATCCGGTCTCTGCTCCACCGCACGGCTGAGCTGAGATAATGCGATCACCGGTACATTCAATTCCCTGGCCAAAGCCTTCAGTCCTCTGGAAATGTCAGAGATCTCCTGCTGACGTGATGCATTATTACCGGAATTACCGCTCATCAACTGTAAATAGTCGATGATAACGATCTGTATATCATGCTCCATCTTCAGCTTTCTGCATTTAGAACGCATGGCTGACAGAGTAATACCCGGCGTATCATCAATAAATAACTTGGAATTTGCAATATTAGCAGAACCTTCTACCAGGTTCATCCATTCTTCATCGTTAAGCCTTCCGGTACGGATCTTCTGGGCATCTACATGGGACTCCAGAGAAAGCATACGGTTAACCAGCTGTTCCTTCGACATCTCAAGGCTGAAGATTGCTACCGGAACACCCTTCTTGAAAGCCATATGCTGTGCCAGATTCAGAACAAATGCCGTCTTACCCATGGAAGGACGAGCTGCGATCAGAATAAGATCTGATGGCTGCAAACCAGAAGTCTTATAATCCAGATCCATAAATCCTGTCTCAAGACCTGTTACCCGACCACGTGCACGGGATGCAGCATCGATCTTTTTCATGACATTGATAACAACCTGTCGGATCGGCACAAACTCACCGCCTCCGCCTCGCTGTGCCAGATCAAAGACCCTCTTTTCCGCATTGGCCAGTGTATCTTCCAGCTTTTCAGAACCTGCATAACAGGTATTGGCAATCTCTTCATTCAGTCGGATCAACCGTCTGGCCACGGATTTTTCCGCAACGATCTCTGCATAATATTTAATATTTGCAGATGTTGGCACCTGAGTCATCCATTGCAGGATACGATCTGTACCACAGGCTTCCTCTGGCACTCCTTTTTCTCTCAGGCTGGTATGCAGGATCACCGGCTCCACCGGTTTTCCCGCATTATAGAGCTCCACCATGGTATCATAGACGACTCCCATCTGCTTCTGATAGAAGTCCTCCCCCGTGATCAGCTCGGAGGCAACCATGATTGCTTCATTGTCGATCAGCATGGCTCCGATAACCGAGCTTTCCGCCTCCTCGTCATGCGGCATGACTCGTTTGATCAGCGCTTCCTCCATGATATCTGTTCTCCTATGCTTCTCTGACTACAACTTTCAGTTCTCCGGTCACCTGTGGGTGCAGTTTGATCGGTACCAGCGTCGTTCCGACAGCTTTGATTGGATTCGGCAGTACCAGTTTTTTCTTATCAATATCCAGGTTGAGCTGCTCTTTTGCTGCCTGTGCGATCTCTTTGGAAGAGATGGAACCAAACAGCTTTCCGCCCTCTCCGGTCTTGATGGATAATGTTACTTCTACTTTCTTCAGATCCTCTGCAAATGCCTTTGCTTCTGCCAGACGCTCTGCTGCCAGCTTATCTTCATGAGCCTTTTGCAGCTTCAGATCATTCATATTCTTGGATGTAGCCTCCAGTCCCAGCTTCTTTGCCAGAATGAAATTTCTTGCATATCCATCACTTACATCTACTAACTGTCCCTTTTTACCTAAGGACTTTACATCTTCCAATAAAATTACTTTCATTATTCCAGTTCTCCTTTCTCGAACATACAATCCAGAGTATCACGCACCTGCTGCATCGCTTCCTCCAGTGTACATTCCAGCTGCACTCCAGCCATATTCAGATGACCTCCGCCACCCATCTTCTCCATGATGACCTGTACATTCACATCATCAATAGATCTTGCACTTACATATATCCTGCCATTATATTCCGTCAACACAATAGATGCGCGAACTCCCACAATATTCAAAAGCTCATTGGCCGCCTGCGCACCGACGATCGTCGGACTTGCCAGCCCTTTGGACGGGCACACAGTTAATGCAAATCCCTTATATACCTCTGCATGACGGACTGCCTCCGCTCTCGCCTTATATTCTGCCATGTCCGTACGGAACATCTTGTGGACTCTGGTCACATCGGCACCACATCGGCGCAGAAACGCTGCCGCTTCAAATGTACGCACACCCGTTTTTCTCATAAAGTTGTCTGTATCGATCATAATACCTGCATAGATGCAATCGGCTTCTCCGCCCTTCAGTCTTACATTATCCGCAAAATATTGAAGGATCTCCGCAACCATCTCGCAGGAAGATGAGGCATTGGTCTCCACATAGGAAAGCGCCGCATGCTGGATCACCTCATTGCCTCTGCGGTGATGATCAAATACAACGACCGTCGGTGTCATGGCAAGAATCTCTTCACACTCGGTATAACTTGGCTTGTTGGTATCGACCACAACAACCACCGTATTGCGGTCTACGATTTCTTTTGCCTGACTGCTACCAATCACGATTCCCTGTTCATGATTGTTGGCCTCCGCAAATGCTTCCATCATCGGGCGCATGGCAGACGTTGCCTCATTGACGACAATATAGGCTTTCTTATTCAAGGTCTTCGCAGCTCGATAAATGGCAACTGCAGAACCAAATGCATCCGCATCTGGCATCTTATGCCCCATAACGACCACTTTATCCTTGGTCTCCACCAGCTCTCGGAATGCCTGTGCTTTGACACGCGCCTTTACACGCGTATTCTTTTCCATCTGCTGGGTCTTACCACCGTAATAAGTAATTTGATCTTTCGTCTTCACGACAGCCTGATCTCCGCCTCTTGCAAGAGCCAGATCCATGGCACTTCTGGCATATTCCATACAATCCGTATAGGAACCGCCGCCGGAACCAATACCAATACTTAATGTGATAGCCATCTCATTTCCAATATTAACGGTCTTAATATCCTGCAGCAGATCAAAACGAGTCTCACGGATCTGTGTCAGTGCTTTTTCCTGCATGACTACAAAAAATCTGTCTTTTTCCAGCTTACGCACAATGCCGTCATAAGCCCCGAAATACTTGTTGATCTTTCTCTCGATCAGCGCCACCAGAAGAGAGCTTCTGACTTCTTCCACATTTTCCAGAGCTTCATCATAATTATCAATGTAAACCAGACCAACTACCATACGCTGGTCTTCATTCTCTCTGATCCGACGGTTGATCTCCGTGGTATCAAACAGATACAGAGCGATCAGGCAGCCTTCCACAGCTTCCGACTCGATGAGCTCTTCAGCATTTGGCAGACACTCATCCATCTGGATCCGTTTCATCTCCACCCGGTAATCTTCTTCTCCGTACTTCAGATTCACAGAAACGACTGGCTCTTCTTCTGTAGGAAGCAGTCCCTGGTTCAGTTCCGGAAATACCGTATTGATCGCTTTATTAAATTTCCCGATCTTTCCTGTGATCCTGTTGAACTCCCGGTTGCTCCACACGATCCGTCCATCCTCACTCAAAAGGACATAGGGAATCGCCAGCTCCTTCAGCAGATTCTTCTGGATCTGTCCATACTGGGTCGCAAAGGACACCATATCTGTATAGATCGATGGCTTGTTATATATATACAGACCTCCTGCAATCGCTGCGTAAATGATGATCACGATTACCATAAGCAGCCCTGCCTGCGGTGAGATCAGATAAACACCCAACCCGGCCACCAGCAGCAGAAGCGTCAGATATAACGGCCATTTGATATAAAGCCGAAGCTTTCCTTTTATTTTCCCGAGTTTTCCCATGATATATGTTCTCCTCACTATCGCTCATTATACCATTATCCGTCTGTATGGACAAGTAATAAAACAGGCAGTGAGATTTTATAGATAATAAAAAGGACACCACATTATAAATGCGGTGCCCAAAAAGCTTGTTCTTATTCTGCAGTGTAAGGCATAAGAGCGATATGTCTTGCTCTCTTGATAGCTACGGTAAGAGCTCTCTGATGCTTTGCACAGTTTCCGGTGATTCTTCTCGGAAGAATCTTTCCTCTCTCAGAAACATATCTCTTTAATTTATTTACATCCTTGTAATCGATCTCATTATTTTCTTTTCCACAGAATACGCAGACTTTCTTTCTTCTGCGGCCGCCTCTTCTCATCTTCGGGGCATCGCCTTTTTCATTTTTGGTGTAAGCCATGATGGTTCCTCCTTTTCACGATTCTGATATCTTCTTCGATTGTTAATTGAACGGTAATTCCTCGTCAATTCCATCCGGAATGTTCATAAAACCATCTCCGGCTGCTCCTGAGGGACTCGGCGCAGACGGTGCCTGCGGCTGATATCCACCACCCATTCCGCTGTTATTGCGAAGTGCATCGCTGGTAGCTTTGCTCTCTGCAAACTCGACTTCTTCTGCAACCACATCGGTGGTATACACTTTCTGTCCATCGCGATTGGTATAGCTTCCGGTCTGGATGCGGCCACTGATTACCATACGCATTCCCTGACGGAAATATTTCTCAACAAACTCAGCAGTTCTTCCAAATGCTACACATCCGATAAAATCTGCGGTCTGCTCGCCATCTCTTCTTGCAACTCTGCGATCTACTGCAAGAGTAAATCTGGCAACTGCGGTAGCCTGCTCTCCATTGGAGTAGCGTACATCCGGGTCACGGGTCAGTCGACCCATCAAAATTACTTTATTCATTAACAATCACCTCTTATATGCTGTTCTTATGCGTCTTTGCGAACACACAAATAACGGATGACGTTGTCTACGATACGAACACGTTTCTCAACTTCTGCCGGGCAAGTAGCCGGTGCATCGAACTGAACGAAGTAGTAGAATCCTTCTTTCATCTTCTGGATCTCGTAAGCAAGTCTCTTCTTGCCAGCGTCTTCCACTTCTGTAACAGTACCGCCAAAGCGAGTGATAATCTCTTTCGCTTTCTCTACGGCTGCTGCTCTCTCGTCATCTTCGATTTTTGCATTCACAACAAGTGTTAATTCATATTTGTTCATGCTTTTACCTCCTTCTGGTCTCTGGCGCACGGTCATATTGCTATGCGCAAGGAATTTCTCTGATTACAGAGCTATAATATATCACAATAAAAGACTTTACCATATTTCCTGCTGAAAATCAAGCAGAAAATGCAGATTTTGCGAATGTATTTGCAAATACGAATGTAGCTCTGAATAATAACAAACTTCAGGCTTTGCGGATTCCTCTGGTATTCTTTTCCACTAGCTTCCGGGACACCATAACCTGATGTCCACACCCCATGCATTTCAGTCGAAAGTCTGCACCAACACGCAGGATCTCCCATTCCTGACTTCCACATGGATGGGGTTTTTTCAGTTTAATAATATCACCGATCTGATATTCCATATATTTTCCTCTTTCTTATAACTGGCTGAATATTTCACCGATAGGACCTTGTACCAGCAGATCTGCTCTGCTGTCCATAGGTGTCACTGATTTATTGATCAATACCAGTTTATTTCCATTATAATAGTCAATCAGTCCTGCAGCCGGATAGACCGTCAGAGAGGTTCCTCCAATAATCAGCACATCTGCATGACTGATGGCTCTGATCGCCCCTCTCATAGTCGCATCGTCAAGACCTTCCTCATATAATACCACGTCCGGCTTGATAATACCTCCGCATTTTTCACACTTCGGGATTCCCTTGCTCTCCAGCATATATCTGGCATCGTAAAATGCGCCGCATTTCTGACAGTAATTCCGATGTACACTGCCATGAAGTTCATAGACCATCTTGCTGCCCGCCGCCTGATGAAGACCGTCAATATTCTGAGTCACAACTGCCTTTAACTTGCCTTCCTGTTCCCATTGAGCCAGCTTCTTGTGTGCTGCATTGGGCTTTGCATCCAATGCCAGCATCTTGGCCCGGTAGAATCGATAAAACTCTTCCGTGTTTCTTCTGAAAAATGTGTGGCTTAAGATCGTCTCCGGCGGATAATCATACTGCTGTTTATAGAGACCGTCCACACTCCGGAAATCCGGAATCCCACTCTCCGTGGACACGCCTGCGCCACCGAAAAATACAATGTTATCACTGTTGTCGATCCATTTTTTTAAGGTTTCCAATTCCTGCTGCATGATACGATCCTCCTGTTTATTCTTCTATCTCTTCCACTTCCAAAGTGGAAAATAACTCTCCTTCCTGGAGAGATTTATCCAGACTTTCTATGCATAATGCCGCTGTGTACCCTTCATCCTTTACAGAAAGTAATCGGCATAGGTACTGTTTATGATTTATGTTCTGTATAATATATGGAACTTTCATCGCATTTTTTTTCACAGCATCACTTACATCAGAACCTTTACGGAATTCCACGTAAAATCTGTCCAGGGGCGTAGCAAATCCCGTCCCCAGCACCTTCAGGAAGCTCTCCTTGACTGCCCAGTATTCATAAAACAGTCTCTGTCGTTCTGACTCCGGTATATTCTCATAAAAATGAAGTTCGTCCGGTTGCAGCAGCTTTCTCACCAGCGATTTCTTCGGCTCTTTCCCTGCATACTGCAGATCAATACCCACTTCCCGATCTGCCACTGCACAGATCACATAATCTCCGGAATGGGACCAATTCACATAGATATCCTGACGATCATCCAAATAAGGCTTCCCGTGTTCATTTCTCTTATATTTCGCCGGAATCGGAATCCGGGCATCTACCTGCTGCAGACTTAAGTTTAATAATACTTCTGCTCCAAGAAAAAGCTGTCGTTCCCGTTCCCCTTTCTTACGGTCCGCCAGCTTCTTTCTTTCTTCTGTCAGATATGGACTCCACGAAGCAGCCAGGAAATCCTTCCCGACCGCTTTCATGGTAAATACTCGAATCATACGCTGCTCCTTCTATTGCTTTATTATACTAAAAATAAACAGGCAGAGCAATCCATAGTTTTAACCTCTTCCCAAGATCGCGTCAAGATCCTGCTCCGGAGCTGTGATGGGCTGCAGGTTATAGGCATCCCTCAGCACCTTCGTAACCCCTTCTGATAAAAATGCCGGGAACGTAGGTCCAAGATAAATATTTTTGATCCCCAGTGCCAGTAAGGTCAGCAAAATGCACACCGCCTTCTGCTCATACCAGGTCAGCACCAGAGTCAGCGGCAGATCATTAACCTCGCAGTCAAATGCTTCCGCCAGCGCAACCGCCACCTTGATTGCACTGTACGCATCGTTACACTGTCCCATATCCATGATCCGTGGAAGTCCTTCGATTTCTCCCAGATCCAGATCATTGAACCGGAATTTACCGCAGGCCAGTGTGAGCACCAACGTATCCATAGGAGTCTGCTTTACAAATTCCGTATAATAATTTCGTCCCGGCTGTGCTCCGTCACAGCCTCCCACCAGAAAAATGTGTTTGATCTTTCCCTGACGGATGGCACTGATCAACTTCTGAGCATTTGCCAGCACCGTTCCATGGGCAAATCCTGTGGTCATAATATGACCGCCATTGATTCCACTCATGCTTCGGTCATGCTCATAACCGCCCAGCTCCAGTGCCTGACGAATCAGTGGTGAAAAATCTTTCTTTCCGTCGACACCCTCCTGAATATGCACCATTCCTTCATAACCTACCACTGATGTAGTGTAGATCCGATCCTCATAACTTGGTCTTGGAGGCATCAGACAGTTGGTTGTAAATAATACCGGCGCCGGAATATCCACAAATTCCTTCTGCTGATTCTGCCATGCAGTTCCAAAATTTCCCGCCAGATGCTCGTATTTGGAAAGCTCCGGGTAACCATGAGCCGGCAACATCTCTCCATGGGTATAGACGTTGATCCCTTTCCCCTTGGTCTGTTCCAGCAACTCCTTCAGATCTTCCAGGTCATGACCGGATACCACGATAAACGGCCCTTTCTTAATGTCTGTATGAACCTTCGCAGGCACCGGTGTTCCGAAGTTCTCTGTATTAGCCTTATCCAGTAATTCCATACACTTCAGATTGACCCGGCCAAATTCCAGAATCAGCTCCAGCCACTCATTGACGGAATTTTCCCGGTTGATTTCACATAAGCCTTTGTAAAACCATTGGTTGATCTCCTCATCTCTCTGTCCCAGCCGGTCCGCATGATGGGCATACGCCGCCATACCCTTCATACCGAACAGTAACGTAGAACGAAGGGATACCAGATCCGTCTCTCCCACAAAGAGATCCACCACCGGGATCTCTTTCATCTCCAGCTTCTTACGCTCCTCCACTGCCCGATCGATCACTCCCTGGATTGCCTGATTATCAAAATTCACATTGGTCAGCGTGGTAAATAAGCCATCGATCAATAACCGGTCCGTCTCTCTGGTTCGTACTCCCTTTTCCTGCACCGCCTCCGCCAGCCGGATCAGGGCAATCACCAACTCATCCTGAAGCCTAGCCGTATCCGGCTGCTTTCCGCATACACCCACCTTCACACATCCCTTATTTCCAGCTGTCTGCTGGCATTGATAGCAAAACATATCTGACATTCTTCGTATCTCCTTGTCTTTTTGTTTTCACTATCCCCGGTTCTGGAAAATTTTATACGCAGGTAAACAGATTCTACATACATTTTGGCAATAAAAAAACTCCTTGTAATCAAGGAGTTAAGAGAGGCGACAACCAGATTCGAACTGGTGATATAGGTGTTGCAGACCTTTGCCTTACCACTTGGCCATGTCGCCATATTGAAAAGCTCCCCGAGTAGGGCTCGAACCTACAACACCACGGTTAACAGCCGTGTGCTCTACCATTGAGCTATCGAGGAAT
>NZ_JBBMFC010000050.1:0-8712 GCF_040096225.1 Hominiventricola aquisgranensis
AGCTGTTCGTTTAAAAATTTTCAAAAGAATTTTCGAAGATTTTCAAAGCACTATTTAATTATCAAGGTTCATGTTTTCAACTCGCTGTCTCACTGACAGCTTGTTTACTTTATCATATCCAGAAGACTTTGTCAACAACTTTTTTCATTGTTTTTTGTCTTTCTTTTTATGATTGCTTACCGTTTCTCGCGGTCAGCTTGTTTATCTTATCATCAGAGCATATAATTGTCAATATGTTTTTTAATTTTTTTACCCTCTTTTTTACCCTGCTCACTCGCAAGGTTAAATTCCACTCCTCTGTGGAATTTGACCTTGCAAAAAAAAGATATCGCCGAGCCCTTTCGGATCCAGCGATATCTATCACAATATGGGTTCTAACCTTATTGTCTACTTATTTCATGAAAAATTTCTGCAGATCTGCCTCTGTAGTATCTTCACCAATGGTAATCAGCTCAGTACCAGTCAGTCGAGCAAACATTGCGATATCGTCTCTGGTCAGCGCAGTAGATACAACAGAGTGATGAGCTCCGCCTGCATAGCACCATGCTGCAGTTCCAATAGCAAAATTCGGTTTATGTCGATACATAATTCTTGCTACCGGAAGCTTCGGCATCGGTTTCGGCTGTTTCACCAGTTCAATATCTGCGCAAATAATACGGAAATGATCGCCCATATCTACCATGGTAACCTGAATACCATCTCCTGTCACACCATCAAAGATCAGACGAGCCGGGTCTTCTTTTCCACCGATTCCCAGCGGAATAACATCAATTTCCGGTTTGGTAGCAGCAAATGCAACCGGTACCTCCAGCATATGGGAAGCCAGCTCCAGTTCCTGACCCGGAGTCAGATCGTATGTATAATCCTCGATAAATCCAGTTGCTCCCTCTCTGTTCTCAGACATCTTCATCAGAACTGCTCCAAGCGCAGCGATCTTGTAATCACCTTCCGGTCCAAATCCGATTCCTTTACCCATCAGATTCTGAGCAGCGATGCCAGGAAGCTGTTTTAATCCATGAAGATCCTGGAATGTATCCGCAAATGCACCAATTCCATTTTTCTCCAGGAATTTTTCAATACCAACCTCGTATTTTGCCTGTTCACGGACAGCCTCAACATTATCAGTCTTCATAGTATATTTGGAAGTATACTCTTCCATCTTCGCATCGATTTCAGCGTCAGTCACCTGGTTGATCAGTTCTACTACATCACCCAGCGCAAAATAGTTGCACTCCCAGCCATATTTGATCTGGCTCTCTACACGATCACCATCAGTAACTGCAACCTCTCTCATGTTATTTCCAAAAGAAGCAACTTTCAGAGCTTTGGAATAAGAGATCGCTTTTGCCACCTGAGCAAATCTTCTGATCTTCGCTACAACATCATCATGTTTATAATAACCTGCAACAACCTCATGCGGAATACCCATTCTCGCTACGATAAATCCATACTCACGATCACCATGAGCTGACTGGTTCAGATTCATAAAGTCCATATCAATAGCATCATACGGCAGTTTTTCATTCGCCTGAGTATGAAGATGAAGCAACGGCTTTCTCAACTCCTGCAGACCTTTGATCCACATTTTTGCCGGTGAGAATGTATGCATCCACGTAATAACGCCGATACAATCATCGTCGCAGGATGCCTTACGCATATCTGCAATACAGATCTCTGAGTTTTCTACAGTCGGAAGAAGTTCAACTGTTGCGATTCCTTCCAGCTTCTCTGCCAGAAAATCTGCCATCTCACGAGCATCTGCGGCCACCTGTTTCAGGCACTCATCTCCATAAAGGTCCTGAGAACCTACTACAAAATACAGTTTTTTCATTTTATATTACCTCCTGAAATATTTGATCTTCTCTTTATTATTTTGTATCCTGACCATAGTAAGCATTTGCCCCATGCTTTCTATAGTAATGTTTGTCCTGAAGCTCCTGCGGTGCAGGCTGGACCTTCGGATTGATCAGTTCTGTCTGATATGCCATCTTTGCCACTTCTTCCAGTACCACTGCATTGTGAACTGCTTCATGCGGATCCTTGCCCCATGCAAACGGTCCATGATTCTTACATAGACATGCAGGCACTGCCATCGGATCTTTCCCCATCTCTTTAAAAGAGTTCACAATCAGATGACCTGTATTTTCCTCATAGGCATCCTCAATCTCATCTTTTGTCAGACAGCGCAGACATGGCACCTCTCCATAGATATAATCTGCGTGAGTTGTTCCATAGCACGGAATACTTCTTCCAGCCTGTGCCCAGCTGGTTGCGTAAGGAGAATGGGTGTGCACAATACCTCCTACATTTGGAAATGCTTTGTAAATCTCCAAATGAGTATCTGTGTCCGAAGAGGGTCTGTAATGCCCCTCCACTTTATTACCCTTCAGATCCATAACCACCATATCATCAGCAGTCATGGTCTCATAGTCAACACCGCTTGGTTTAATGACAAACAGCCCGCTCTCGCGATCAATGCCGCTGACATTTCCCCAGGTGAATGTGACCAGACCGTATTTCGGCAAAAGCATATTTGCCTCATATACTTTCTGTTTCAGTTCTTCCAGCATAGCTTTCTCTCCTTTCGGTTCATTTCATAATTTTTATGATTCACTGACCAGTGCCGCTCCCGTTCTGCGGACAGAGTTGCGCAAGATCAGTTCCGGTCTGTATAAATACCCTGCATCAAATTCCGGATCACCCAGAAGCTTTATCATATTTTCTGCTACTTTGATTCCAAGTTCCTTCATTGGATAAGGTACCGTTGTGATCTGCGGATCAGCCATCAATGACAATTCTGACCCGTCAATACTTGCGATCGATATCTGTCCCGGGACTCGGATTCCTTCTTTGTGAAGCATATCAAGCAAAGCATAGGACACCTGATCGTTGTAGCAGAATACCGCTGTACAGTCCACCAGCCGACGGATCAGCGACGTTTTGATCCGCCGCAGATCCTTCTGATCTGTAGTATCAATCCAGAGAATCTTCTTTTCATCCACAGGGATCCCTTCTTTTATAATGGCATCGATGTATCCTGCATACCTCAGTTTTCCCTGACCATCATCAGATTTGAAGATTCCCGCAATCTTCCGGTGTCCCATGGACAGCAGATAATTTACCATATTATATGCCACCTGATAATCATCCAGCGCCACCAGCGGAGCGTTAAGTTCCGGATATTTGCAGTTGAAAAACAGCAGTTTTACACCTCTGTCCTGCAGTTCTTTGTAATAGCTCAGGTTCGGATTTGGCAGTGCACTTTTTGCCGCTTCCACGATGATCCCATCCACATTATCTTTTTCCAGAATATTTTCCAGGATCTTTCGTTCATCTGAGACCCGGTTATTGGTAAATGCCATCTGGACCATATATCCAGCTTCCGACAAGGTCTGCACGATCCCCTGAATGGTTGACGGGAAAATGTAACTGTCCACATAGGTACTGATCACCGCAATGTTCATACATTTTCTGCGGATCTGTCCGTTCCGCCTGCCAATATAAGTTCCGCTTCCGCGGACACGTTCCACAAGACCTTCTTCCTCCAGAACATGAATTGCATGGCGGACCGTCTGCCTGCTCAGTTCAAACATTTCTGACAGCTCATTTTCGGAATAGAGCTTCTGTCCCGATTTCCATTCTCCTGTCTCGATCTTCTGCTTTATCCAGTTTGATAATTTCTGGTATTTTGTTTCCTGTTTTCTCATATGTTATATTTTTATGATTTCAAGGAATCCACTGCCGCACGCTCAATTGCAAATCCTGCTTTATAACGACTGATAAATTCATCAAATCCCTTTACATCTTCCGGATCCGGATCCATCTTCTCACCTTCATCTCCACCAAACACTTTGTTCTGCAGATAATCCTCCAGCGTTTCTCCGGCATCTTTCTGAACCATATAGGAAGCCAGCAGCGCAATGCCCCATGCTCCGCCTTCTCCTGCAGTCTTCATAACAGATACCGTTGCATCCATAGCTCCGGCAAGGATCTTCTGTCCCACACCTTTTGTCTTGAACAGACCACCATGTCCGGTGATCCGGTCTACTGCCACTTTTTCTTCTTTCATAAGAATATCAAGGCCCACTTTCAATGCGCCCAAAGAAGTGTACAGGTTTGCACGCATGAAGTTTGCCAGATTGAATCTGCTCTCCGGTTTACGAACGAACAGCGGACGTCCTTCTTCAAATCCCGTAATATGTTCTCCTGAAAAATAGTTATATGCCAGTAGTCCGCCGCAATCTTTGTCGCCTTCCAGTGCTTTGTTGTACAGCGTTCCGAACAGTTTGTTCATATCCACTTCCACGCCAAAGCTCTCTGCAAACTCTTTAAAAATGTTGACCCATGCGTTCAGGTCAGAGGTACAGTTGTTGCAATGGACCATAGCCACTGCATCTCCGCTCGGCGTTGTCACCATATCGATCTCTTCGTGCACTTTCTTAAGTGCTTTTTCAAGTACGATCATAGCAAACACAGAAGTTCCTGCAGACACGTTTCCTGTTCTCTGTTTTACACTGTTGGTTGCCACCATACCAGTTCCGGCGTCTCCTTCTGGTGGACACAGTGGGCATCCCGGCTGCAATGTTCCTGTCGGATCCAGTCGCTTCGCACCTTCTTCTGTCAGGACGCCTGCCGGATCACCTGCAAGCAAAACCTTCGGCAAAAGGTTTTCTACTTTCCACGGATATTCCTTCGCTGCAACCAGCTCATCGAACTTCTCGATCATGGAAGTATAGTAATTCTTTGTCTCCGGATCGATCGGGAACATACCAGATGCGCTTCCTACTCCCAGAACCTTTTCTCCTGTCAGCTGCCAGTGGATATAACCGTCCAGCGTAGTAAAGAAATCCACCTGCGGCACATGCTCTTCCCCGTTGAGGATGGCCTGATACAGATGTGCGATACTCCAGCGCTGCGGAATATGGAACTGAAATGCTTCTGTCAGAGCTTCCGATGCCTGCTGGGTAATGGTATTTCTCCATGTACGGAACGGCACCAGCAGATTTCCGTCTTTATCAAATGCCAGATATCCATGCATCATAGCACTGAAACCAATGCCCGCAAGCTTTTCTACTTTCACCCCGTACTGTTCCATGACATCTTCTGCCATCTTCTTGTAGCAATCCTGCAGACCTGTCCAGATATCGTCCAGCGTATACGTCCACACCCCTTTTTCCAGACGATTTTCCCAGTCATGTGCTCCAGATGCAATCGGTTTTCTGTCTTCGTCCACCAGAACTGCTTTAATTCTTGTGGAACCGAATTCAATACCAAGCACTGCTTTTCCTGCTGCAATTGCACTTTTTACATCACCCATAAGATTTTCCTCCTGAATTTCACCATTCGTTAAGAGTGAGCAAGCTCTCTCCAAGTCTCTTTTATCTATTATATCACTCCCCTATTTGCATTTCAAAATGATCACCCATCTTTTTCAAGAATGAATACAGGAAAATCAAAAAAAGAATACATCTTTGCATAAAAATATCAAAGATGTATTCTTACAAAAAATTAAATATGAAACATCAAAAGCATTCCAACCAGCAACAGCAGATTATTATTGTACAACTCCGAAAGCCATACACTCTGATTGATTATCTTATAGGCTGCGCCTCCCCAGGAAGTATAACTGAAGATCGCAACGATCAGAAACAAGATCCACAGAACCAGCATCTGCTGCAACAATCCAAATGCTGCACCTGCCAAACGATTCAGAAAGCTTAAGCCCGGAACTTTTGTAAGCACACGTAAAGATGACATAGCTGTACGCAGGATCAACCGCACCACCACATAGGTAGCAACCAGCGAAATCACTCTGGCTGCCAAGATCCGTACATATTCTTCTGCCTGATCCTGAAATCCGCTGAGCATGACCAGGCGGTACAGATCATTATCTACACTGATGTTGTCCAGATTCAGAAATGACGGCAGGATCTGGCGCAAAAAATTCTCCACATAAGGAGAGATCAGATACACAAGAAAAAGGGAGCCTACGGTGAAGAGAAGGGATGCCCCCTTTTTCACCAGCCCCTTTCGGTAACCATCCAGCAGACCGAATCCCAGAAACAGAAAGCCTGCCAGATCAGCAATATTTACAATATCCATCAATTGATTTCCTCCCCTATTTCAGACGAATCTGATCGGTTCTTCCCGCATGCAGCACCATATAGCGGTTATTTCCTGACAGGGTGTATAGATCTGATATGGATTCCTCAAAGGTTCCTTCAAAAAAGATATTTCCTGCATGATTCATCATCGTATATTCAAAGTCGTTGTAGATCAGTATATTATTTCCGGAGAATTTGAGGGTCGTGTAGTCCTGGTCGAACTCGGTCCGAAATTCCTGTTTTCCCTGCATATTGTATACTTGAAGTGTATAGGATTTCTCTTCTCCTTCCGTGACCACACCTACATATTTACTGGATGAGAAGATGCTCAGGATCTTCTGCTCGATGGTCACATCTGCAGTCTCTTCCGGTATCTGCGTTCCCTCAAAAAACAGCAGTTCACCCGCTCCTGCAAAGAAGCAGTGGGTACTGTCCGTATACTGTACATCCGGCATAACCGTTCCCTGCAGGATCTTCGAGGCCACCAGATGATCTTCGTAGTTTTCTCCTACAGAGTCGAAATTATAAAATGCCACGCAGCTGCTGATGGAGCCATTCTGCACCTGCAAAAAGCTCACAGCCAGTTTTGTCGCATCCGCACTGAGGGCAATACGCAGCGGATAACCGGTCTCACTCAGTTCAAATTTGGATTCCACGATCTGAGAACCATCTTTTGCGTAGAGATTGACTCTGCTGGTGTCACCATCTTCCAGAAGAACCGCCAGAACTCCCTGCTGAGATACGGATATCTGACGAATCGGAAGCAGTGTCTGTACCTGTCCCTGCATACCTGTCTGGTTAAAGATCATCACATCTGTACCATTTCTGTCTGCGATGGCAAGGCTGTCCTGACACACATTGATCACCGGATCCTGCATATTATAGGTCTGACTCCATACCAGATTATTTTCTGAATCCACGCAAGAGATTCCATCCTTGCTGTATTTGATCACATAAGAGAGAAACTCTGTGTATTTTGTTGTAATCGTATCTGATCTGTCAAAACTGCGGACCACTTCGCAGGTGGTATATGAACGATGATCCAGACTGATTTTGATTCCATACAGACACAATCCGATAATAGCGATCACAGCCACAACCATTCCAGCTGTTTTCAGCTTATGCTGGCGGAGATTTTTCTCATAGGACATCATATCCTGATCCACATTGTTTTTCTTTACCAACTGTATGTTCATAGATGAATTCCAATCTTTCATTTTCTAATGTGGACATTATAGCACCATCTTTTATGGAAGTAAAAGGATTTGTCCTGCATAAATGTGATCACCATTATCCAGACCATTTAACGCGCAGATCTCACCTACTTTTGTCTCATCTCCATACCAGTTTCTGCAAATACCCAGAAGAGTGTCACCTTTTCTGACTTCATATCTCTGTGGTTCTGTCGCATTTTCTCCAGAAGATGTATTTTCCGGATCTTCCGTCGGATTTTCTTCTGTATCCTCACCGGCAGCTTCTTCCGCAGTGCCTTCCCCATCATCCCCGGCTGCTTCCGCATCGTCCTCATTGCTTCTGGCATCCCCCAGCTCTTCTGCTGCAATACCAGCTGCTTCCTGGTTCGCCAGTGCTTCCTGATTCTCTTCCGTTGCCTGTTGTTCCAGTGTATCTTGATTCTGCCCTGTACTTTCCTGATCCAATGTCTGCGAGATCTGATGGATCGCTGTCTCCATATTGGTCATCCGATCATAATTGTTCATCATAGTCACACCAATCACCAGGATCACCAGCACCAGAAAGGTGCTTGCGGTATACAGAAAGGTCAGCATTTTCTTCTGGCTGTTCTGCTCCTTTTTCTCCATCATGACGCTCCTGAACTTTGCAGCCGCCCGGTCTCTCAGAATTCCTTCCGGTTCGATCCCCGCTCCGCCTCTCTGCTCACTCATGTATGCCTGCATAGTGTCATTCTTTTCATAGTAAATATAATAACCAGGGGCAGCGGTCAGACCCACATCTGATTTTATGAAAAAATCTGCATCATTTTCCATCACATCCATCAAAAACAACACATGCTTGTCCGATGGAAAATGTTTTTCATGAAGTGTACGTAGTTCCTCTGTCAGCTGTACCGGGAATCCAGGATTGGACAGAAACCACCCCACAACCTCCAGTCCCGAAAACCACTGCTGCACCTCCGCAAATACATCCCGCCATTGCTCATTTGTAAACCACTTCTTCTGATCCTGTCCCATATCCGCTTCTACCGCTGCCTGAATACAGATTCGTCCGTCTTCCGCATTTCCCAGAAGAACAGCTGTCTTCATGCAGGTCAGATTCTGCTCTGCCATCTGATGCAGATAGGTATATGCATAATCCTCGATCAGAATTCTTGTACTGCTTCCCGGCTCCCCGATCTGCCGCACATTCTTCGGCAGTTTCCAGATACCTTTTTCTTTTTTATTTTCTGTCAGTTCCATCATGATTTCCCTCCACTTTCCTAACATCCTAGCATATAGCACAGGGCTATTTTGACGAAACGACAGTCAATAACCGTCTTTGTCATCGACAAAAAATGGGGCTGTAAAAAAACTCCCCTGACAGAAAAATCGCCCAGACCGTGAGGTCTGAGCGATTTTTTGGTATAATTAAT
>NZ_JBBMFC010000051.1:0-8501 GCF_040096225.1 Hominiventricola aquisgranensis
GGTTATAGACACCACCGACGCCAACCAATTCGATTGCCTTTCCCTTTGAAATTTTACTTATAATATCATAATTATTTGTGATGACGGTTAAAGGATAATCCGCAGGAATATAGGGAACCATCATGCTAACAGTTGTACTTGAATCCAAAATAATTACATCTCGAGCATTGATCAATTCGACTGCTTTCATTGCTATTTTTCGTTTGGCCTCGCTGTTCCGTGTTATTTCGTTGTGAAAATCATATTTGACTGGTGAAATGTCTTTCTGTTGTGCATTTCCAATCATGTTCATTCCTAAAGCACGAACTAGCAATCCAGAGTCCTTTAATTTGGCCAAATCACGCCTGATAGTCATTTCGGATACATCTAAAACAGATGCTAATTCTCTTATTGTTAAAGTAGGCTGTTCTCTAAGCATACCAATAATGGTATTTAATCTGTTCTCTTTCTTCTTCATAAATTTCCTCCAGATAGATAAAAATTAGAGAGTGTAACACTCAAAATTGTGCATTATTACAAAGTAGTAGACGTAAGTGTAAATAAACAAACAAAAATTGTGAAAAATGTTAAAATAACAACAAATAGAGTGAAAATGTTAGTTGATATAATGATAATTGTTTCTTATAATTCAAAATATAAAGTAAAAACGAACAAAATGCAACAAAAATATCGGAAGATATTGGAAAGGATTTGGAATGGATACATTGCTACATACACTCTTTGAAGAAGTGGTTAATGAAGATTA
Organism: Hominiventricola aquisgranensis; assembly: GCF_040096225.1. Lineage (NCBI taxonomy): Bacteria > Bacillati > Bacillota > Clostridia > Lachnospirales > Lachnospiraceae > Hominiventricola > Hominiventricola aquisgranensis. The sequence goes on from NZ_JBBMFC010000051.1 coordinate 746, forward strand.
TGTGATTGGATCATATTTTCTTGTTTTGAACAGAAACGAGAATCCATATGAAAAAGCAAAGAGCATGGCTGTTGGACAGACGGTCGGAACTTGGCTGCCGGTACCGGGTATAACAGAAGATATGAGAAAAAACCATATGGGAAGAATTGTGAATATTATCGATGTTAATCCGGCAGACTTATCCAGTCAGGTAGACGATGAAAAGAGTTCATACATTTTCCAGATTGCATATCCGGTTTCAAATTTTGATGATCGTCTTCCTTTGATGCTTACTACACTCTTGGGCAATGATGCATCTACTTCGGTGCAGGCGAAACTCTTGGATCTTTTCATTCCTCCGAAGCTGGCGGCAAGATATCCTGGACCTCAATTTGGACTTGATGGAATCCGAAAACTTGTTAATGTAGAAAAACGGCCAATGCTTCTGAATATGATTAAACCATGCATAGGGTTTGAAATAGAGGACGGCGCGAAAATATTTTATAATACGGCACTCGGAGGGGTCGATTTTATCAAGGATGATGAACTTTTGGGAAATCCAGATTTCTGCCCCTTGAAAAATAGAGTTCGTGCATATGTGGATGCATCGGAAAAGGCATTTGAGATTACTGGAAAGAGAACACTTTATATACCAAATATAACAGATCATGTGGCAAAACTGATTGACAATGCAAAAATTGCTGAGGAAAATGGCGCAAAAGCAATCATGCTTAATTTTGCCAGTGTAGGACTTAGTGGGTTACAGATGGTGCGAGAAGCGGTTTCTATTCCTATTATGGGACATTACGCTGGAGCAGGTCCGTATTATGAAGGAGCTTTTTCAGGTATCTCATCAGACCTGATGCTTGGAAAACTGCCAAGACTGTGTGGAGCGGATATTGTAATGATTAATACACCATATGGTGGATATCCCATTAAGAAAACTCGTTACTTAAAAACAGTCGCAGCATTGACGCTTCCATTTTATGACAAGAAACCGGTAGTACCATCATGCGGAGGAGGCGTTAATCCAGGTGTAGTACATCGTCTGATGAAGGATCTTGGAAATGACATTATTCTGGCTCCGGGAGGGGCCATTCAGGGACATCCGATGGGGGCTGCAGCTGGAATACGTGCAATGTATGATGCAATTGATGCAGAAATGAATGGAAAGTCACTCGAGCAGGCAGTTTCAGAAAGTAAAGAACTGCAAGCTGGAGAATATATGTGGAAAGGACGGACATATTGATGATTGATGTTCATACTCATCTCTGGGATCCAGCAATATCGCCGCAATATATGGCAGATTATTTTCAAAAGAAAAAAGAAGCTGGTAAAGAAATACGCATGACAGCCGAAGAACTTCTTGCTCACATGGATCGCAATGGAATTCAAAAAGCAATTGTTTTGACTTTGGCATTTCATTCAATGATGACAAACCTGGAACTGAAAACTCTCCATTCGTATACAGCTGAACAGGTAAAAAAGTCAAAAGGTCGTCTTGTTGCATTTTTTACGGTGAACCCTTTTGAAGATAATGTGATGGAATACGTGGAGAAATATACTGAGAAGGACAAGTTTGTTGGACTGAAACTTCATCCGAATATTCAGGAATTTTTTCCGGATGATGAAAGATTGCGTAATATTTATAAATATCTTGAAGAAAAGCGAATACCGGTACTGTTTCATACAGGTGGGATCGGACTGAGTGGAATCAGAGATTGCTTTGGTAATCTTGATGCAATCGATCATATTGCCTGCGAGTTTCCGGAACTTCCAATTATTATGGGACATGCTGGTAGAATTGATTATCGAAGAACTGCCGAACTGCTAAGAAAACATCCAAATGTATATGCAGATATTTCAACTAATTTTAGCCGACTTCATGGTAAAGAATGGCTGATGCTCAAAGAATTAATGGAAATAGTTAAAATTTGGTGTGGGAACACGGAGAAACTTCTGTTTGGCTCTGATTATCCATTTTACTCTCAAGATCAGACGACAGAGATTGTACGTGATTTTACGAAACATAATGAGTTGTTTACTGTCCTTGAACGTTCTGATGTAGACGCTCTTATGAATAAAAATGCAGAATTGTTCTGCGAAAAATACAAATTATGGAGGATGAAAGAATGAAACGTTTATTTGCAACTGGTGTGTGTGCAGGTGGCATTGCCGCAATCATGACAGAACTAAGCGGACCAATCGGCATGATTTCATGGGTTTTCTTTATCGCAATGCTTTCGTATTATGCAAGTGGATGTGGGTTGGATGGTTTCAAGCGATCTCTTGCAACGAATTGCGCAGGAGTATTTTGGGGATGGCTGATCCTTACGTTGTCAACAATCATACCTGGAAGATTTTCGCTTGGTATTTCAGTATTACTGATAGTTATTGCAATGTGTATGGTTGCGAAAATTCATCTTTTAAGTTTCGTTTCAGGTGCATTCGTGGGATGCTCATGCTTTTTCGGAACAGAATTTAATGCAAAAGGTGTGCTTTATGCGCTTGTAATCGGGAATGTTGCAGCATATATATCAGATTTGCTCGCACGTAAATTGGGAGATGTTCTTGAGGGAACAGGAAAAAATGAAGTGGAAACTAATGAATAGCATATAAAGATAAAAAAGGAGGATTTTTTATGGCTAAGAGAATGACGGAAGAAGAAGTAGTTGCAATGTTACGTGCAAAGATTGACAGAAATGAAGTTCTGTTCATGCCTAACTGTGGATGCGGCTTGACTGCAAAACTGCAGGAAGCCGGAGGTGCGGATTTAATCTGCCTGTCAGCAACAAGTTACTGGAGAATGAAGGGACAAGGTTCGCTTGCGCCGATGATGCCGTACAGCGATATTAACCAGGTTATCTTTGATCTCGCTCCGGAAGTGGTTGCGAATATCAATAATGCTCCGATCCTTGCTCAGGTAGGTGCGACAAATCCGCTGGTTTCTCATACAAAACTTCTGGATGATCTTTGGAATGCAGGAGTGTCCGGTATCAATCCGTTTATGATGAATATTTATGGTGCCGAAATTATGGAGCAGATGCAGCAAATTGGAATGGGCTGGGATAAAGAAGCCGATCTGATCGGTGAAGCACACAAGAAAAATATGTTTGCTTTGGAATATGCATTTACACCGGAAGAAGCAAGAATTCTGGCTGAAAATGGATGCCCGTGTATCTCTTCTCACGTTGGATCAACTGTTGGAGGTATGAAAGGCGCAAAGAGCAAACTGAGTTTGGATGACGCTGTTGAATTAACACAGGAAGTGTTTGATGCTGCATTATCTGTTAATCCGGATATTATTCTTTTTGCACATGGTGGACCAATGAAAGGGCCGAAAGAAGCAGAATATGTAGTTCGAAAAACAAATGCTCATGGATTTATCGGAGGATCCGCAGCAGAAAGAATTCCGATTGAAAAAGCTGTACTTGAAGCTACTAAAGAATATAAAGCAGTTACAAAATAGCATCTCTGGGGGGAGAACAAAAGCTATACTATATAAGGAGGAAATTTACATGAATAAACCGAAAATTATTGTTACTGGAATGTGTGATACAAAATTTACAGAACTCAAATTTCTGGCTGAGCAGGTAAAGAAAGCTGGCGGTGAAGTTAAAATTGTTAATGTTGGTTGCGGAAAGCCGTGTGACTGGACAGATGTTTCGTTGCAGGAAGTTCTGGATGTCAATGGTATAAAGCAGGAGGATGTATTCAAGCTTCCTCGTGCAGAAGCGATTAAAGTAGTTGGCGAAGCTGGAGAGAAAAAGATCATGCAGATGTATGAAGCAGGGGAAGTTGACGGAATCATTTCCTGGGCTGGATCTATGGGAACAACAACTGTTACATATTTAATGAGAGCTCTTCCATTCGGCGTCCCAAAAGTAATGCTTACGGATATGGCATCCAGTGATGTCAGCCAGTGGCTTGGTAACAAAGACATTTATATTGTAAATCCAACTGCAGAGCAGGGAATCAATGTGGTTACCCGTAAGATGGTAGCAAATGCAGCGGCAGCGGTTGTTGCAATGGCAAAAGTGGGTGATGTAAGAGATGCAGAAACAAAACCGTTGATGGCTATTACTGCATATGGAACAACTACTATTGCAGTTAATCATTGCAGTCAGCATTTTAATGAAAAAGGCTGGGACACCATTATTATTCATCAGGTAGGTACTGGTGCGACAATGGAAGATCTTATCCGATCAGGTCAGATTACTGCTATCATCGATCTTACTACAGGTGAACTCACTAATAACATGTATGACAGTGTTTATGGTACTCCTAAGACCTGGAATGGAGAGCGTGTTACAGCTGCCAGCGATATGGGTATACCACAGATTGTTACACCTGGTGGATGCGATCAGGCGGCATATAATTCGATTGCAAATATGAAACAGGAATATCTTGAAGAATACAAGACTGGTAAGAGACGCACTTGGAAAGATACAGGTCTTCCGTATATTCATAATGCTAGTGTTACGATTATGTATCCGACAGATGAGGAAATAGTTGAGCTTTCTGAGTATTTTGCTGAGAAACTTAATAAAACAAAAGGTCCAACAGCTTTTCTGATTCCGATGCAGGGATGGTCGGCTTATGATCAGCCAGAAGAGAGAGCATGTATTGAAAACGGATGGGCAAAAGGAAACGGCGATGGACCACAGTGGGAACCGGATGCGAAGAATCCTCATTGGTCAAAACGTTCAACAATGATGAGAGATATTCTGAGAGAAAAGTTTGATCCGAACAATGAGAACTTAGATCTGCTCTGCATCGATTACAATGTTAATGATCCGGAATTTGCAACAATATGTGAAACAATTATGGATTCTATGTTAGCTGGAGAATGGCATAAAGGTATGTTCAGAGAACTGGAAGGAGTAATTGAGTAAAGAATGGCTATCGCGAAAAGAATCCATGTGCTGGGAACTGGTGTAGCGATTGTGAGAAAGTATTATAACACTGCTTTCATCCTTGAGGATGAAAGCAGCTACTTTCTTGTAGACGGTATGGGCGGCATAGATATTCTAAGAAGATTCGATGAGATGAAACTTGATTGGCAAAAATTACATCATGCATTTTTGTCACATACACATACAGATCACTCATTGGGAATGGTTTATGTTCTCAGATATGTGGCATTTTTGATGAGATTAAATCAGTATGATGGAGATTTTCATTTATATACACATAAGGTTGCATATAATAAGATCCGTAAAGTGTGTGAATTGATCTTAGATCCACATGAAACACGGTATTTTGATGATCGAATCATTTTTCATGTCGTTGAGGATAGAGAGGAAAAATTGATCTGGAATTTAAGATTCCACTTCTTTGATATTCAATCAACAAAAGAGGCTCAATTCGGATTTAAGGCTGAAGCTCCAGATGGAAGCAATTTGGTTTTCTGTGGGGATGAACCGATTTGTGAGAGTGTAGAAGAAATTGCAAGAAATGCAGATTGGCTATGTGCAGAAGCCTATTGCTTGTATGAAGAAAGAGAGATAGAGACACCATATCGTTATCATCATAGTACTGTCAAAGATGAAGCAGAATTAGCAGAAAAACTCCAGGTGAAACATCTAATCCTTTGGCATACCATTGATAGAGGATATCCAAATAGGAAAAAATTATATACAAAAGAAGCCAGTGCGTATTATAGCGGTGATGTGATTGTCCCGGATGATGGAGAAATTATTGATTTAAAATAGAAGATTATAAGGAGGACAGAACATGAAGATCGTGATTGGCTGCGATCCTAATGCACAATCTGTAAAAGAAGAAATAATCGCTTACATCAATAAGAAAGGGTATGGAATTATTGATGATTTTGGCAGCGACGATGTTATTTATGCTCATGTTGCTATTTCGGTTGCGGAAGCAGTCGCAAGTGGTGAGTATGACACGGGGGTACTTGTTTGCGGAACTGGATTAGGCGTTTCGATTTCTGCAAATAAGGTCAAAGGAGCGTATGCGGCTCTTTGCGATAATGTATACGCGGCACAGCGTGCCAGACTAAGTAATGATGCCAATATACTCTGCCTTGGTGCCTTTACAACGGGACTAAAGACCAGAGAAACAATCATTGATGCCTTTTTTACCAATAAATTTGAACCGGAAGGAGTATCAAAAGGGTCAGTGCCTAAGGTAGAGGCTTTTCGTAAGTATGAATCTTCTCATATAAATTGAAATATAGGAGAGTGAAGAAATAAGCGATTGAAAGATATTTCCATCTTTCTGTTAAAAAAATCGGGAGAGAATCTGTGTATATGGATTTCCTTCCGATTTTTTGTGCATTCTTCCATTGCAACCTCGGAAAAAAGTAAGTATACTTTAGCTGATTATTGACAGAATTAAAAGAGGATTTTGCATGGATACACTTGCAATGCTGGAAGAACTGCTGGAGCAGGATCAGTTTGAACTATTAATACCGAAAGACGGTATGTCAGGGGAACTACGTCTGGTTTATCTGATGAATGACGCTGTTGAGAGCTTTCTGGTATTCAAAAACGCACGAATGACAGGAGCTTATCTGGAAGATTATGAGGGTGAGCTTACATATTCTATCAGTAAGGATGGGCGTGGGTATGCGCTGGTAGTCTGGCAGGGAGAACATGCCGTCACTATTTTGTTTGAAATGCTGGAACTGGAAGTATACTTGTATGATTATGGCGAGATTGCCCATTTCTGGGTTCCAAAGTATGAATATTTACGGCAGCTGGAATATCGGATCGCAATTCTCAGAGATAAATATGAATATCTCGGACCGGAATACTGCACACCGGAGGAACAGAAGCTGGCACATCTGGCATATTTTCCACCGCTGAATTACTGTTGTTACCCGGCGGTTCCGGAAAAATATATTGTTCCCATCGAAGATCCATGGAATCCATCAGAACAGGCGCTGAATGTGATGGAAGAGCTGGCGGAAAAAGCTGAAAATAAGAAACTTGGGCGAATGCTTTTGTTATATAGAAGATTTCCGTATCCGTTTCTGGCAAAGCGAATCGCAACTATGCTTCATAGAACAAGTTGTATGAATGTAGTGGATCTGCTTGATCGGTGTCTTCGGGAAACTGTAAAAAAATATCCGAGGCGTTCCTTTGGAAAGCAGGCAGACAGAGAATTTGAACGATTGCTGTCACTGGCAGAAAAGAAAAAAGAAGAATTGGAAAAGCAGGGGATCCGGGCAGATGTACTGCGGGAAGAGCCGTTTACTACAGCCCAGGACAACCTTGAAGTTCATGTATATCTGATGATCTGGGAGACAAGGGGAAGAGACCGTCAGGTGCGGATTGAGACTATAGAACAAGGAAAAGAAGGAAGTACATGGTAAAGATAGATCTGATCACAGGATTTCTGGGATCTGGAAAAACAACTTTTATTAAAAAATATGCAAAATACCTGATGGCGCAAGGCATGAACATTGGAATTCTGGAAAATGATTTCGGCGCGGTCAATGTGGATATGATGCTGTTGAAGGAACTGGAAGGAGATCAGTGCGAACTGGAGATGGTGGCAGGCGGATGTGATGCAGACTGCCATCGGAGAAGGTTTAAAACCAAGCTGATCGCCATGGGGATGTGTGGCTATGACCGGGTGATCGTGGAGCCATCAGGAATCTTTGATGTAGATGAATTTTTTGATGTGCTCAGAGAAGAACCGCTGGATCAGTGGTATGAGATCGGCAGCGTGATCACGATCATGAATGCAAAGCTGGAGGACACGTTATCGGAGGAAGCAGAATATCTGCTGGCATCGGAGGCGGCCAATG
>NZ_JBBMFC010000052.1:0-8271 GCF_040096225.1 Hominiventricola aquisgranensis
ATGTTCCAGGAACTGGAAGAAAGAGATCCGCAGCACTTTGCGGTCAGACAGTATAAAAAATATAAAATGGCGGCTGGTGTTGTATGCTCTAAAAGACTTCTTAATCAAGCGGTTGGGAAGTCTCTTAGAACACACAACCTAAAGCCGAAGAAAGGAGCGCAAGTTATGAGAAAAAATGAGAAAATCACAGCTCTGTACGAACGACTGAGCCGTGATGACTTTGGCAAAGATGATGACCAACAGCGTGAGAGCAATTCCATATCCAATCAAAAGGCAATGTTGGAGGAGTTCGCCGCACGGCAGGGCTTTACAAACATTGTCCATTTCACGGACGATGGCATTAGTGGTACTTGCTTTGACCGTCCCGGATTTTTAGCAATGATGAAAGAAGTGGAAGCCGGGAATGTGGAGTATTTGTGCATCAAGGACATGAGCCGCATGGGTCGTGACTATCTGAAAGTCGGTCAGATTATGGAAATCCTGCGTCAGCGTGGCGTGCGACTTATCGCTATCAATGACGGCGTGGATAGTGCCAGAGGTGACGATGATTTTACCCCTTTCCGCAACATTATGAACGAGTATTACGCCAGAGACACCAGCCGTAAAATCCGTTCCACTTTCCAGTCCAAAGGCAAGTCCGGCAAGCACCTCACAGGCACGGTCATTTACGGCTATCTCTGGAACGAAGCCAGAGATCAATGGTTGGTTGCCCCCGAAGCCGCAGAGGTGGTCAAGCGCATCTTTGCCATGACGATTGAGGGCTACGGCCCGTATCAGATTGCCAGCAAGCTGAAAGAAGAAAAAGTCCTCATTCCGTCTGCTTACCTTGCCCAACACGGCGAGGGCGTGAACAAAAACAAGACTTTCAAAGATGTGTACGGCTGGGGTTCTTCCACCATCTGCAACATTCTTGAAAAGCGTGAGTATCTGGGACACACCATCAATTTCAAGACCCGCAAGCACTTCAAGGACAAGAAAAGCCATTATGTCCCGGAGGACGAATGGACAATTTTCGAGAATACCCATGAGCCTATCATTGACCAGCAGACCTTTGACCTTGTGCAGAAAATCCGTGGGAATGTCAGACGCTACCCGGACGGCTGGGGCGAAGCAGCTCCCCTCACAGGCTTGCTTTATTGTGCCGATTGCGGCGGCAAGATGTATGTCCACCGTACCAACAACGGCAAGCGTATTTCTCAATATACCTGTTCCCAATACAGCAAAGTCCCAGTTGGAAAGCTCTGCACGACACAGCACCGTATCAATGAAGATGTGGTACTGTCCCTTGTTTCCGAAATGCTCAAAGCTATTGCCGAATATGCAAAGCATGACCGAGCCGAGTTTGTCCGAGTGGTACAGGAAGCGCAGTCCAGCCAGCAGACAGCAGAGGTTAAGAAACAGCGGACACGCCTTGCCACCGCCAAGCAGAGAGTGTCCGAGCTGGAAGTCCTGCTCTGCAAAATCTATGAGGATAACATTTTAGGAAAGCTGTCCGACAGCAGATACGCCACTCTGGACGCTCAATACGAAAAGGAGCAGACCGAGCTTACCGCTGAAATCTCTGCTCTGGAAAAGGCAGTCAAGAGCTATGAGAAGCACGAAAAGGACGCTGACCGTTTTATCGCTCTGATTGACAAGTATGAGAACTTCGACAAGCTGACCATTGCTATGCTCAACGAGTTTATCGAGAAAATCCTTGTGCATGAGCGTGACCGTAAAGGCAGTATACAGACCACACAGGAGGTCGAGATTTACTTCAATTTTGTTGGGCGATTCGTTCCCCCGGCGTTTGGAGAAGCGGAGCTTACCCCGGAGGAATTAGAGGAAATCCGCAAGCGTGAGGAACGCAAGGACAGGCTTCATCAGAACTACTTGAAGCGTAAAGCCAGCGGAGCGCAGAAGCGTTACGAGGACAAAATCAAAGAGAGGAAAAAGGCGGAAATCGAAGACAAGAAAGCCGCCATTCGTGCGGAGGATATTGCAAAGGGTGTGTTCGTCCCTGTCAGCAGTTTACCGCAGAGAGAGCCGCAGAAAGGAGCGCAGATTGCATGAACATCACTTATAGACAGAACGGAGATTATCTTATCCCGAACATCGTTATCCGCAAGACCAAGCCCATCGGTCACTATGGCAGACTTCGCAAAGCGTATTTGGAAATGCACCGCCCGATACTGTTCAATGAGCTGGTGCTATCCGACAAGCTCTTTGAGCATTGCGCCGAGATTGATGAAGCGGCACGAAACCGCACGGAGCTGATCGTGCGGTCGCTGGCGAAGCGAAACGGCGTGACCGAAAAGCTGAAAGCCGAAAACCAAATGGAATGGGTGCGGCAGATGAACGCTTGCAAGGCACAGGCAGAGGAGATTGTGAAGTTTGAGCTGATTTATGACTGATACTGAGAGCGCCCGGACGAAAAATGTTCGGGCGCTCAAACGCTTGAACAAACTGTAACTTTTTCAAGGAGTCTATTGACTAAGGCACCGAGTATGAGTATAATTAGTTCTGCTACTTAGCAACGCTAATCAGCAGAACTAAAGTGTGGTGAAGATTATGGATAACAAATATGTGCAACAATTCAAAAAAGGCTCTCTTGAAATGATACTATTATCCTTAATCGGGCGCAAAGAGACCTATGGCTATGAAATAATCACAGAGTTAAATAGCAGTGCATCTGTCTTAGGATATGCAAAAGAGGGAACGATTTACCCTATTCTGTATCGCTTACAAGAAGCGGAACTAATTCAATGTCGTTTAGCACCAGCGGCTGCTAATGGCGGATCAAAAAAATATTACTCCCTTACTCTTAAAGGAAAGGAAGTTTTACAGGAATTGATTACGTTTTGGTCCAGCTATACGGATTGTGTAAATAGCTTTATCGCCACCTATCAACAAACGGAGGTCTCAGAATGAAGGAGCAATACATAAGGCAGGTTGAAAAGGAATTAAATTTATCACGCAAAGCCAAAACCGAGGTTGTGCGTGACTTGAATGAAATATTTAATTCTGCCGTGGAGCATGGAGAAACTGAACAACAGGTAATCGAAAGGCTTGGAACGCCGCAAGAATTTGCTAACAGCACAGCAGAACAGTTTGGAATTGATAATTCCGTCCCAAAGAAACGGAAATGGATCATTTCAAGTGTCATTTCCCTTGTGGTAGCTATTGTTGCTTTTTTAATTTATGCTACTGCAAAGTCTGGTAAAGTGCCGGAAGGAGCAATCGGGCAAGCAGACGCAATGACAAACATTCAGGTTAATGGTGATTTTATTTTTGATGCTTCTCAAATTATTTTATTGGTTGGCATAATCGCTTTTGTATTTGCCACAATTCAGATTATCAGAGCTGTCCACAACAATAGGAGGTAACTATGAAAAGATTTATTCCGGGAATTGCAATTTTGCTTATATTGTCATTGACTGCTTGCTCCGCCCCAAAAACACCACCCAAAGACACAGGAGACGCAAGCAATTCGCAATCTGAAGGTATTATTAGGCTTGATGAGGGAGAATGGCCAGTCAATGAATATACTGAGGGACTTCCCGTTCCAACTGGCACAGTTGCATGGGCTATGCTTGATACAGAACACGGAAATTTCAGTATCAGTATTGCAGGTATAGACGAAAACGACTATGATAACTACATGGAACTTTTGATACAAGAGGGCTTTTCAGTAGTTGAGAATGTGTCAGAGAAAATCAAAGGAGAAAACTATGTTTCTGTCGGGACACTCCTATCAAATGGAGAAAAAGGTTTAAGTATCAGCTATATACCTGATAATTTAACAATTTATGTTTCATTTGAAAAATGAGAGCGTGCAATAAACAGCGAAGCAAAATCCCTTTAGGAACTAAAGGGCGCACTTCTATACTCTCCTATCGGGAGTATCGTGCGTCCTGCGGAGCTTCATTCTCCGTCAGCAGAAGAAAACTGCTTGACCGAGAATGTTGCGTCACTTCGTTCCGTCAAGGTGGCTACACCCCCTTGCGCCGCTAAAGCGGCTATCCCTTGTGGACTTGCCGTCCGCAAACAGCATAAAATGCTGTTCGCCGCCAGCAAGTTTGAAAAACTGAATACCGAAAAACTGACCGTTGACTGGTCGCACTATGCGAAAAGTTGACGGTCTTTTTTTATCCCAAAAATCAAAAAAGGAGGTCAATCACAATGACAAAACCGAAAACCCTTGAACAGCTCCGAGCCGAAAAGGAACGGGCCGAGACGCAGCTTGCACAGGAGAAGCACAAGCTCAACCGTCTTGAGAACAGAAAGAAATATCTGGAGAAAGGCGAAAGGCAGAAACGCACCCATCGTCTTTGCAATCTGGGCGGCACGATTGAGAGCCTTGCCCCGGAGGTCAAAGATCTCACACGCACCGAAATGACAGAGCTGATGGAACAAATCTTTTCTTTGTCCGAAGTCCAGCGAGCCGTCCGTCACATGACGATTACCCACATCAGCCAAGCAAACAGAGAAAAGGAGTTGAAAGCCGATGGCACTATTTCATCTGAGCGTCACGCAGACTAAGCGAAGCGCAGGACAGTCCGCTATCGCTTCTGCTGCCTACCGTGCCGGGGAGCGATTGTATAGCGAGTATTACGGCGAATACAGCGACTACACCCGCAAGGGCGGCGTGATCTGCTCCGACATTCTCCTGCCGTCCCATGCACCGCCAGAATACGCAGACCGTCAGACCCTATGGAACGCCGTGGAAAAAGCCGAGCGTGGAAAGAACGCCCAGCTTGCATACAGCTTTGACATTGCCTTGCAGAATGAATTTTCCCTTGAGGAAAACATCGCTCTTGCAAGGCAATTTTTATTGGAGAACTTTGTGAGCCGGGGCATGGTGGTTGACTTCGCCGTACACCAGCCAGACCGGGAGGACGGCGGCATACCAAACCCGCATTTTCATGTGCTTTGCCCTATCCGCCCCATCGAGCAGAACGGTAAATGGGGACTAAAGCAACGCCGGGTGTATGAGTTGGACGAGGACGGCAACCGTATCCGAGACGCAGACGGAAAGTTTGTGTTCAACGCCGTTCCCACTACCGACTGGGGCAGTCCCGAAACGCTGGAATACTGGCGGCAGACATGGGCGGAGCTATGCAACGCCAAGTTTGCGGAAAAGGGGCTTGACGTTCGTATCGACCACCGAAGCTATGAGCGTCAGGGTGTGGAGCTTCTTCCCACCGTCCATGAGGGCGCAACCGTCCGGGCGATGGAGAAGAAAGGCATCCGCACCGAAAAGGGCGAGTTCAACCGCTGGATTAAAGCCACCAACGCCGTAATCCGGGACATCAAGAAGAAAATCGCTCTCCTGTTCGATTGGATTGCCGAAGCAAAAGCGGAGCTTGCCAAGCCGCAGGCACCCGACCTTGTTTCTCTGCTGAACGCCTATTACACCCAGCGCAAAGCCGGGGCGTATTCCCAGAAAGGTAAAATCAGCAACCTAAAGGAGATGAACGAGACTTTCAATTATCTCCGGGCAAACGGCATTTACTCCCTTGAGGATTTGGAACGCCGTGTCAGCGAACACAGTGCTGCCACAGAGAGCTTGAAGAAAACGCTGGACGAACAGAACACCCGAATGAAAGCAATCAAGCAGCTCTATGACAGCTCCGCCGCTTTCCAGAGCTTGAAGCCTGTCTATGACGGCTTGCAGAAAATCAAGTTTGAGAAGCCCAGAGCCAAGTACAAGGCAGAGCATGAAGCGGAACTGAAACAGTTCTACGCCGCCAGACGAAAGCTGACTGGGGAGTTCCCAGACGGCAAGGTGGATATGAAAAAGCTGACCGAAGAGTATGACGAGCTGGAACAGGCGCACGAAACCACCTATGGCGAGTTTAAGGCTGTCAGAGACGATTTACACCGCCTTTGGAAGGTCAAGTCATGTGTAGATACTGCCGCCCGATTTAACGAGCGCACAGAGGAACAAATGCTCCAAAATCGACCCCAAACACAACACAAAAAGGAGGAACTATCCCGATGAATTACACCCAAGCACAGATTGACCGGGCGAACGCCGTCAGTCTGGAAGATTTTCTCCGTACACAGGGAGAGACGCTTATCAAAAGCGGACGGGAATACCGCTGGAAAGAACATGACAGCCTGACCGTCCGGGGAAACAAGTGGTTTCGCCATAGCCAGAGCAAGGGCGGCTATCCCATTGATTTTGTCATGGAGTTTTACGGCAAGTCCTTTCCCGAAGCCGTCCAGATGTTGACAGGCGAAAACGGCGAGGGACAGACCGAAGCCACCACAGCACCGCACACAGCGTTCCACTTGCCCTTGCACAACAGAACAGCCGACAGAGCAATTCAATATCTTTGCGAAAGCCGAGGCCTCAACCCGAAACTGGTTGAGGCTTTTCTTCTTTCCGGGGATATTTACGAGGACGCAAAGCGGCACAATGTTGTGTTTGTCGGCAGAGACCGAAACGGCACACCGAGATACGCCCATGTGCGAGGAACGGCAGACACATTCAGACAGGATATTGCCGGGTCTGACAAGTCCTATCCGTTCCGCTATGAGGGAAACGGCAACCAGCTCTTTGTCTTTGAAGCACCGATAGACCTGGTATCGTTCATCTGCCTTTATCCGCAGGACTGGCAAAGCCGAAGCTATCTTGCGCTGGGCGGCGTTTCTGGCAAAGCCCTTGACCGTTTTCTTTCTGAACGCAAGGACACACAAAAAGTGTTCCTCTGCCTTGACAGCGACACCGCAGGAAGCGAAGCCTGCACCCGGCTGGCACAGGACATTCCCGGCGAGATCGCCGTCATTCGCCTTGTCCCGGCAAGGAAAGACTGGAACGATGTTCTCCGTCAGCAAGGGGACATTCCCAGCCGCAAATTCATAGCCGAGACAATCACGCTGCGAGAGCTGCCCACCGCCCAGCCTGTTCCCATGCTCCGCATGGCAGATGTGGAGCTGACGAGCGTGGATTGGCTATGGTTTCCCTATATCCCCTTTGGAAAGCTGACGATTATACAGGGCAACCCCGGCGAGGGCAAGACCTACTTTGCTATGCGCCTTGCGGCGGCTTGCACCAATCGAAAGCCTTTACCCGGTATGGAGACACTTGAGCCTTTCAATATCATCTATCAGACCGCCGAGGACGGTCTGGGCGATACCGTTAAGCCCCGGCTGATGGAAGCGGACGCAGACCTTGAAAAAGTGCTTGTCATTGACGATAGAGACACACCGCTGACCCTTGCCGATGAACGCATCGCAAGGGCAATCCGGGAAAACAACGCAAGGCTGGTTATCATTGACCCGGTACAGGCGTTTCTGGGCGCAGATGTGGACATGAACCGGGCAAACGAGGTGCGCCCGATATTCCGCAGTCTGGGAGACATTGCACAGGCTACCGGGTGCGCTATCGTGCTGATCGGACACCTCAACAAAGCCGCAGGAACGCAAAGCACCTACCGGGGATTAGGGTCTATCGACATTACGGCGGCAGTCCGCAGTCTGCTCTTTATCGGCAAGCTGAAGGACAGCCCCACAACAAGGGTACTTATCCATGAGAAAAGCTCCCTTGCGCCGCCCGGACAGTCCCTTGCCTTTTCTCTGGGAGACGAGAAAGGCTTTGAGTGGATAGGGGCTTATGACATTACCGCTGACGAGCTTCTTGCCGGGACAGACACCGCCAAGACCGAGAGCAAGACCGCACAGGCGCAAATGCTCATTCTGGAACTGCTGGCAGATGGAAAGCGTATGCCAAGTGCAGAGCTGGAAAAGACGGTCAATGAGCGTGGGATTTCTTCACGCACCATGAGAACGGCAAAGAGCCGTATCGGGGACAGACTTGTGACCGAGAAAGACGGCACAGCATGGGTCTGCTATCTCCGAGACTAACAACAGGAACACGGCAAGCGTGGCGAAGACGGCAAGGTTTTTATAGATACCTTAATGTTGCCGCCTTGCCTTGTTCCCTCATACCGACACCGCCCGATGATGAACAGTCACCGGGCATTTTTCATTTACAGGAGGATTTTGAATGAACAATACCGCAACCAACACCGCCACTTGCCCGACTGTCAGAAAGCAGATCGGCAAGACCACCTATATCGTCCGTGTCCATTTCAGTGAGACCGCAAAAGAGACGATGGAGGACAAAATCAAGCGTATGCTCCGTGAGGAAGTCCGCAAAATGTGACTTCTTTTTGAATTTGATGAAAAAGTCCTTGACTTTTCGTCTCTGGAAAGACAGCGAAAAGTATTTTGATATCCTGTGGAGCCAGACTTGCCCCATTTGATATCGCAGAACTTCGTGAG
>NZ_JBBMFC010000053.1:0-8025 GCF_040096225.1 Hominiventricola aquisgranensis
CATGGTCGAGTTATAATAAGGACAAGTTAGAAAACTCCAGTAAATACAAGGGGTTGCACTAATTTAGTCCTTATTTTTAACTCCCTGAAAAAGGGAAAAATAAGGCAGCGCTGTCATTCCAGAATATGAATTATTACAGATCCAGACTGGAAATGGATTTGTGTAAGACAAGAGTAAAAACAACAGAATTATTGTAATTATAGGACTGAATTAGCTCGCATGGAATATAGATTCCGGTTGTCTAATTCAGTCCTCTTTTTGATTGACGACGATGAAAGGTGATGAAAAATGGCTAGAATTATTTCTATTGTAAACCAAAAAGGGGGAACGGGAAAATCCGCATGTACAGCTAATTTAGCAGTAGGATTAGCACAAAAGAATATGAAAGTGTTGATTGTAGATGCCGATCCACAGTCTGATGTATCCGCAGGATTTGGATATCGTGATTGTGATGACAGTAATGAAACACTTACAGCTCTTATGGATGCAGTAATGAAAGATGAAGATATTCCTTCAGACTGTTATATCAGACATCAGGCAGAGGGAATAGATATTATCTGTTCTAACATTGGACTGGCAGGTACGGAAGTACAGTTGGTAAATGCAATGAGCAGGGAATATGTATTGAAACAGATTTTATATGGTATCAAGGATCAATATGATGCAGTCATTATTGACTGTATGCCATCATTGGGAATGATTACGATCAATGCGCTGGCTGCATCAGATGAAGTCCTCATTCCAGTTGAAGCGTCCTACCTGCCAATCAAAGGCTTGCAGCAGTTGTTAAAAACGATCGGTAAGGTTCGTAAGCAGATTAATCCGAAGTTGCAAGTCGGTGGGATTCTGTTCACGATGGTCGATGCGCATACAAATGATGCCAGAAATAATATGGAACTTCTCAGAAATGTATATGGAAGTCAAATTCATATCTTTGATAATTATATTCCATTTTCTGTAAGAATGAAGGAAGCAGTCAGAGAAGGACAGAGTATTTTCTCTTATGATCCGAAAGGCAAAGCTACAGAGGCTTATCGGAGAGTGACGGAGGAGGTGCTAGAAGATGCCATCTAAAAAAAGAGCAACTCCAATTTCCTTACAGCCACTTGATGCGTTGTTTGGAACAAACGAAGAAACAAACAATGGAATTTGCGAGATAAAAATAGGAAGCCTTCATCCATTTCCAAATCACCCGTTTCAAGTAAAAGATGATAAGAAAATGGAAGAATTATCAGAAAGCATTACACAATATGGCGTGTTGGTTCCTGGTATTGTGCGGTTGAGAGAGTCTGGTGGTTATGAGCTGGTAGCTGGTCATCGGCGAAAACGAGCATGTGAACTTGCTGGACTAGAGAAAATGCCGGTTATCATCAAAGATCTTACAGATGATGAAGCGACGGTGATTATGGTAGATTCCAACATTCAACGAGAAGAGCTGCTGATCAGCGAAAAGGCATTTGCTTATAAAATGAAATATGAGGCGTTAAAGCGTCAGGGAAAACGATCTGATTTAACTTCTTGCCAAGTTGGCAAGAAGTTGGCGGCAGAAGAAGTCAGTCAGAATACAGGAGATAGTTCCAGACAGATTCTTCGATATATTCATCTGACAGAGTTAGTAGCAGAGCTATTAGAATTGGCAGACGAGAAGAAGCTTCCCTTTAACACAGCTGTTGAACTTTCTTATTTGAGAACTGAAGAGCAGCAGATATTATTTCAGTATATGAGTAATCACAATATGGTACCTTCCATGAAGCAGGCAAAGGAATTGAAGCAGATTTCAAAAGAGCGGATGTTGACGTATTCAGAAATTGACCAGATTTGCATGAATGAAAGTACTGAAAAAGTTCAGGTGCAGATTCCGGCGAAGAAATTGAAACAATATTTTCCAGATACATATACAAAGACTCAGATGGAAGAAATTATATTTATGCTTCTGGCATCGTGGGCAGAAAGAGAGGGTAAAGAATGAGCAATGAAGATATGGCAAGGAGAATACAAGTCTATCTGAAAAAGATAGAAAAGATACGTGTTAAACGGATAAAAAGAGAGAAGTTTAAACATTTGTTGAAAACATTAGGATTATCAGCAGGAAGGAAGTGAAAGTATGGCTTTAAAAATTGTACGAAGATATGATGCGAACGGAAGGGAGCTTACGGAGAAAGATCTGGAAACCTTTCGATTGGATTCTCCTGTGGTTAGAGAAATATTGGCAAACCTTAATCGGGAGGTGGCGGAAGGAATCAGACAAAAAATCGATTCTGCCACTGGCATTTATGGTATTCTGGTTTTGGATGACAAAAACAATTATGAAGGTCAGTGGACAGACGGATTGGTTCTGGTGGGTATTTATTGCTGGACTTCCATTTGGAATACATAAAATGCGGTTGATTCTGATTCCGAGAGGAATGGATACCACAGCAACACTTGGGATGGCTGCATTAAGTGTCATCATTGGAGCATTGATTGGAAGCATCATGATTCCAGTGTATGTGATTAGAGCGATATACGTGTTTATACGGTATGTCATTGGAAAATAGAATATTAGATTGATAAGAGGCAGGCTTGCGAAAACAAAAATCGTAAGGCTGCCTCTTTTTTTGTGCTTAAAACCAGGCAATTCAGGGGAAGTCCCTTTTGCAAATATATATTCTTGGAGGATTTTTAATATGAGAGAGCGAATTGAAAGTAAGCATGTAACTAAGGAAATCAAAAGTCAGATGCCAGTAATTCCGGTGGAAATTGTTAAAGAAAGAGGCTGTACGTTCTGCCCGTATTATCTGGGCAATTATGAGAAACAGCCACGTTGTATGATGAAAACCTGTGCCTGGGATGATGAAAATGAACGTTTCCATCCAGTTCTTCGTGAACTGATCCCATTTTATAAAGAGAAGATGGAAAAAGCAGAAGAAAAGTTCCTTGCAATGAAAAAGATTTATACAACACTGTTAGGAATGTTTGCCGATGAAATGAAGCAAGAAGAGTTGGAAAAAGATGAATGTTACGGATGTGCCTATGGAAAATGTGGACCATGTATCGGCATCTGTTACAAATCAATGAAAGCATAGGAGGGTTACGCCAATGAATACAACAGTTATTTCCGGGCGATTGGTAAGAAATCCCGGATACAACGAAGTGGAGAATGAAAAAGGACTTCATAAGATTGCCAAGTTTGTTCTGGCAGTCAGAAGAAATTATTCCGATGAAGTCAGTTTCATTCCGGTAAAGGCTTTTGCAAAGAAAGCAGAATTTGCCAGAGATTATCTGATGCAGGGCACGAAGGTCATGGTGGAAGGCGAGATTGTCACAGGTAATTATGAAGATAAGGATACCGGGAAAAAGATTTATACCACCGAAGTGTATGCAAACCGGATTGAATTCGCAGGTGCAAAAATGGTTGACAGACCACCGTTTCCAGAAGATGCGGAAGGGTTCTTAGAGATCCCAGAGGGCATGGAAGAAGAAATGCCGTTTAGATAGAGGAGGATAAAAGATGGTTTCAGTAGATCAGGCGTATATGGTAGGGCATATGAAAAATGCCGATGGAAGTATCAATAACAAAAATGTAGTGCTGTCAGCAGCATGTGAAGCAGCGGAACTGTTCCAGTGCATGATGTCAGTAAATCAGAAACTGGAGGACTGGCAGAGATTTAACCACACCTTGGAGCAGCATCTTAGAAGTGTGGAATGTGAGAAAATCCATGATATTTGTCAGGCAGTATATGGAATGAAACATCCGTCCGATGAACTGGAAGGATTGTATCTGGCAAGAGAGGATGAACAGATATGCCTTCTGTACTATCAGGTATTTGTAGGGATGTTGGAAATCAATATTAATTCAGCCGAAGTGCTGTACAAACAGAAGGAGGAAACAATCAATGAGTAAGATGGAGTATATGCCGGTAGATTGTCTGCAGGTGCCGAAGGTGCTGTTCCAGATGGAAAAATACAAAAATCTGTCAAATACAGCAAAGATTTTATACAGCTTATTTCTGGATCGTTTGAAATTTGCGGTGCAGAATGGTTGGGTAGATGGTAAGGGGGATTTGTATGTAATTTATCCAAAAAGTGAAATGAAGAAAGACCTGAATACAACCAGATATGGGGTAGATCAGGCAGTACAGGAACTGGTGGAGGTTGGAAATCTGGTGCGTATCATTCCGAACAATGGAAAAGCAAACCACTTTTATATCAACGATATTTATGAAAATGAGATGGAGGAAGAATCAATGATGACATTAGACAGCATTATGGCAAATATGCCGATGGAAGAAAGAGAAATCATTATGGACAAAATGGTGAAAGCATCCAGAGATATTCTGGAAACAATTGCAGATATGGGATATCTGGATGAATATGGGACACCACTGACTTCAATGGAAGAAAGAAATTATCGAGATGAGCTGGGACAGCTTGATGTTGATCAGATTTCCTGTGATGGCTATGAATTTGGCATGGATCTGGCGTTTGGAATTCTTGAAGAGAATGAGGAAAATGCTGATAGAGTACTGGATATTCAGAAATATGTGAACAGGCAGAATAAAAAGTGTTCAAAAAAGAAATTTATGAAAGTTTTGGAGACTCTGGTACACGCAATAGGAAATGATGAAGGATTTATTGCCGATATGTATGCGTGTGATAAAGAGGCTAGGAAAATCTATTTGGAAGAGGCGATGAATGCATTCAATTATGTGCTTGATGAATTATGTCATGGTACAGGTAGTGCGGCAAATTGTGATTTCGATGTAGAAGAGTAGGAAAATATTATGGCAGATTTTGAATATTTCAGAGCAGAAGAATCTGACCAGTTTTCTTTTTTTCGGATACCAAAAGCTCTGTTCACAGAAAAAGAGTTTGCAAGCCTGTCCACAGACGCAAAGCTCCTTTACGGAATTCTGCTTGATCGAATCAGCCTATCCAAGAAAAATGGTTGGATTGACGGTGATGGTTATGTCTATATTATTTACACGATCGCAGAATTGCAGGAGCTGTTGCGAATGTCGCATACGACAGTGACAAAGCTTCTTTATGAGCTTGACAGTGTGCATGGGATTGGATTGATCGAACGGTATCGGCAGGGGAATAATCGTCCTTCTGTCATATATGTGAAAAATTTTGTGAAACGGATCAGAGGAAAGCCAGTAAGATACGTTGCTTCTGGAACGCCAGAAACTGGAAATCCAGACTGCAAAGAATTGGAAATCCGGATTGCAAGAAACTGGAAGTCCGGAACGCAAAAAAATAGAAGTCCGGACTGCAAGAATCTGGATGGAAGTAATACTAAGATAAATAAGACTGAAAAGAATCATACTGATAAGAGTAAGGGCAATACTTCCGCTTTGGAAGAAAAATTCAGTCTGTATGGGAGATTTAAAAATGTTGTTCTGTCGGAAGCTGAACTGCGGGAGTTGATGATGCTTTTTCCATGGGATTACCAGAAACGAATTGATCATCTTTCTGTTTATATGAAATCCAGTGGAAAAGAATATCAGAACCATTTTGCAACAATCTGTCTTTGGGCAGAACGGGATGGAGCCAGGGCAGGAATGGATAAATATGAATTTCAGGAAGGAGAAAGCCTGTGATGGAAAATAAAGTAACAGCAGATTATCTGGACAAAGAGGGATGTCTTCATTGTGGCATCTGTGGAAAAAGAAAACAGATGAAAGTCAGTCTGATGGGATTTGAGCATGTAGTGTCCTGTTTGTGCGAATGCGAGGTGAAAGCCAGACAGGAACTGGATGAGAAGATGCAGCGGGAAGAAGCACAGCGGCTGCTTTATCAGAGAAAATCCGTCGGACTTCGGGAAAGAAGATTCTGGGAATGGAAATTTGAAAATGACAATGGAAGCAACCAGAAGACACTAATTGCCAGGCAGTATGTAGAAAACTGGACAGATATGAAGAGAAAAAATGTAGGATTGCTTTTGATGGGACCAGTTGGAACTGGGAAAAGTTTCTTTGCAGGCTGTATTGCAAATGCACTTTTGGAACAGGGAGAACGTGTCATGATGACGAATTTTTCCAGGATTTTAAATGAAATGACCAGCTATCAGGCAGATAAGAACCAGATTATACAAAATCTTGTGGATTATCCGCTGCTGATTATTGATGATTTAGGAATAGAACGAAATTCTGAGTTTGCTTTGGAGCAGGTCTATAATGTGATAGACAGCCGCTATTGTAAAATGCTTCCGCTGATCATAACAACGAATCTGGGACTGAATGAAATGAAATCCACAGATTTGGATACTGCCCATCAGCGTATTTACAGTAGAATACTTGAAATGTGTGTTCCCATCTATTGTGGTGGAGAAGATAAGAGAAAAGAAGAAGGGACAGAAAAACTCGTACAGGTGCAGAACCTGATTACCGGTTAATTTGTCTTTTTTTATTAAAGGGGGTGATTGCCATGATTACAGATCTGGACAGCAGTTGAATCGCTGAAAGGAGGGAAAAGTCATGCAGGAAGAGGTAACTCAGAAAACGGTCACGTTCTGTATTCGGGCTACTAAGATTACAGCAGACCTGTTGAAAAAGGTTCTTGTTGCGTATCTGCGTCATCAGAAGCAGAAATCAGTAGAGAAGAAAGCACAGAAAAATCAGCCGAAACAGGGAAAGGTCACGGTAAAAGAGCTGGCAAAACAGAATGCCGGGATGGTCAATATCGAGATCACGGACAAAAATATCAAGTCCTTTGAACGGTATGCCAGAAAATACGGGATCAATTATGCTCTGAAAAAAGACAAGAGCAAAGAGCCTCCGGTTTATCTGGTATTCTTCAAGGGACGTGATCAGGATGCACTCAATGCTGCTTTCCGTGAGTTTTCCCAGAAACAGATTCAAAAAGCGAATAAACCTTCTATTCATAAGCGTCTTGCAGCTTACCGGGCAATGATGCCAAAGAAATCGAAGGACAAAGTAAAGAACCGGCATCAGGAGCAGAGCCGATGAAAAAGCAAATCGGTAAAAATCTGATGCAAAAATGGAAGAATAAGATCAGGGTCAGGCTGTCCGCCCTGGATAAAAAGAAACTGGTTCTTACAAATATTCCTTATGCTCTGGCTGCTTTCTATGCAGACCGGGCGTTTTTTCTTTACCGGAACAGTCCGGGAGAAGATATGGGGAACAAACTATTATATGCAATGGAACACGCAGACCGGATTTTTGCTGGTTTTGTGTTAAGCAATAACTGGAAAGATCTGCTAGCAGGTATTGTTGTTGCAGTCGTTCTGAAAGTGTTGGTCTGGCAGAAACAGGCAGATGCAAAGAAACTCCGGAAAGGAATCGAGTATGGTTCAGCCAGATGGGGAAATGCAGAGGATATCAAGCCTTATATGTCAGAAGATCCATGGATGAACATTCCATTGACAGCAACAGAAGCATTGACTATGGAAAGTAGACCTAAACAGCCAAAGTATGCAAGAAATAAAAATATAGTGGTCATCGGCGGCAGTGGTTCCGGTAAGACACGTTTTTTTGTAAAACCATCGGTCATGCAAATGAACTGTTCCATGGTCATTACAGATCCGAAAGGCACTTTGATTGAAGAGTGCGGGAAGATGTTAGCAAAGGGACCACCTAAGAAAGATAAGAATGGAAATATCATGAAAGATAAATCTGGAAAAGTGGTACATGAGCCATATGTGATTAAGGTTCTGAATACCATCAATTTTTCCAAGTCCCTTCATTACAATCCATTTGCTTATATACGGTCTGAAAAAGATATCCTGAAGCTGGTGACAACAATCATTGTGAATACCAAAGGCGAAGGGGAAAAAGCTTCCGAAGATTTCTGGGTGAAAGCAGAGAAATTGCTGTACACAGCACTGATTGCTTTTATCTGGTATGAAGGGGATGAAGAGGAAAAGAACCTGAATACCCTTCTGGATCTTTTGAATGAAAGCGAAACCCGTGAAGAGGATGAAACTTACCAGAATCCTGTGGATATGATGTTCCAGGAACTGGAAGAAAGAGATCCGCAGCACTTTGCGGTCAGACAGTATAAAAAATATAAAATGGCGGCTGG
>NZ_JBBMFC010000054.1:0-7843 GCF_040096225.1 Hominiventricola aquisgranensis
GCAAACTGCCATGCCGCCATCACCTTTTATGAATGTAACCGCAAGCCATGGAAACACCAACATAATTACTGCTGTCGCTAACATCCAAGGTATAATTTTTTTCATGTAATCCACCCCCTTGAGCATATATCGATTTATCTATTTGCATAATCAATCAAAATCTTCTTACAACTACTACAACGATAAGCTTCACAATGAGGGATTCCTCCTGAACCTTTACTCAATTCCAGATCGTCCGATTTTTTAATACGAAAAACTTTTGTCAGATTATCAACTGCAAAAGTAATGTCTCGTGAACTCATTAGGTATCCTCTAATCATTTCATCACCACAATATGGACATTTCATGCAGATTCACCTCCTATAAATTCTGATTTTTCGTTCTCTGCGACTTCCTAATAAACGGGAAGTTATGGCTTTAACTTTTTCCAAATAATCAGCTTTAGGATAATACATACGACCACCACAACGACCACCATGGCACCATCCAACAGTAACTCTGTGTACCACGGTGCAGACTGCATGACATATAAATTCGGATAAGTTTTAAAGTGCCAGAACTTATAAATTCCGTACCCAATGAAAACTCCTATGAATGAACCAATAACGATGTTTAAAAAACAATTCAATTTTCTCAGCATGGCAGTGCACCTCTTTCCAAATTCCGATTTCTCAGTTTCAAAAACTGGAAGTTGACTATCAACTGATAATCAAAAATATCATTCCTAAAATTGCAAATCCTTCACAGATCGCAACTATCTTAAAATTTTTTGAACTCATTTTCCCATTTTTATACTCATCGTGGCACAAATAAATTGTAAGTGCTGCAAACACAATCGTCATTATCCTAATAGTTGGCATCATTTTTGTCACCTCCATAAAATCCGATTTTTCATTCACTGTGACTTCTCGATAAACTTGAATTTTCAAATTAGTCTTTGCAAATAACCTTTGAACCTTCACCGTCAATTACAATTCCCTGACGGTTGTTAATTGGGCATATATTCAAATCCGAAAACTCAGTCATTATTTTCTCGGTAACTTTCTTAAATGGTGCTGTAAGATAATGCGGAAGAACATAGAAATCAATCAAATCAAGCCCTGCATCATCTTCTTGTGAGTAGTCCTCCGGCTTTTCATCCATTTGCTGGATATATTGGATGCTTGGAGCGCATATAATTGCGCCTGCCGACTCGCCGATCATCAATTTTCCATTTGCCAATTCCTTTTTCAGCAGCCCATCAGTTCCAGTTTTACGGAGCCGGTCCATAAGAAAAAAAGAATTTCCGCCGGTAAAATATATCACATCTGCATCTTCAAAAACAGACTGTATCGTTGAATAAGCCTCCGTTGAAATATCAATTTCAGTTACGATTGCTCCCAACTTTTTGAATAATTTTCGAGCCGAGCCGACATAACCGGTGTAGCCTTCACGCAGCGAAGCTGTTGGAATAAATGCGACTTTCTTATTTTCAATTTCTTCCTTTATCAGACTTCCTACACTTGAAAAATGCGAACATAAAAATAGTTTCATCAATATTCTCCTTTATAAATTCCGATTTCTCAGTTTCAAAAACTGGAATTTTACGCTTTCTTAATTGGATGTCTAATTACAGTTTTCCATTTTTCTGGGGCAACCTTTCTTGCATCAGACATATAAATCTCGTGGTGCAACCTATCTTTGTTAATATCATTAACATATCCATTTTGTTCTAAATAAGTATCCATAAGCGCAACAGTTGCTGGCTCATTATCAAAAGAACCTATATGCATAATTTGAACACATAATCCCTCATTAATCGTAAGATACTCTGCTGACGAACAATCAAGTTTCTTCTTTTTCGTTGCTGTTTCTACCGCCCAGTCAAAATCAGCTTTAGAAATGAAATCAGGCAAACGGATAACAGAAATCCAGCTGAAAGCAGACTTATTTGTATAATCTACACTCTCGACATCATCCTGCCACCAAAAACCTTCCAATGGCGGAACAATATATTCAAAAAATCCTTCAATTTTATAATCAGTCTTGTAACTCATTTTTAATGTGTATGCAACAGCATATAGAACACTGATTGCTTGTTGATATGCTCCGCCTTCTTCATTTGGATTGCCTTTTCCTCTAACTGCAATATAATTTGCCTTAGGTACATTTACAATCTCTGGTTTGTTCTTCGGCATATAGAATTCTTTATACTCTTTTTTAAAATCAAAAGCCATAATAACCTCCAAAATTCCGATTTGTCTACTTACTATCATATTTTAATGTTGGCTTCAAAATTGATTAATGGAGTTCATCCTAACCCAAAACTGACCATCCATAACCAAAAACTAACCAAGCACTAACCATAAAAATCTTTTTTCTGTTTTACGGTGTGATAATATTATCATAGACAAATGAGACATAAAACACAACAACAATCTCTCATTTGTTTTTCTTTTGCAAAAGAATATGGATTCAAAATATAGCGTCAGCTCATTGCCGTACCGGTGATGAGTATGGCGCTTTTTTGTTGTCCAAAACCAGATGACGATCTGAAATGTAAAGAACAGGAGGAAAGTATATGGGCTATGCCTACGATCATGATTGTCCATTTGAGGCATTTATCACGAACCTTGGAAAATACAACGAGGGTGCGCTGGTCGGTGAATGGGTAAAGTTCCTGACAACAGCAGAAGAACTGCAAAAAGTATTTGAACGGATCGGGATCGGCTCCAAAGATGATTTCGGCCATCCATATGAAGAATGGTTCATCACCGACTATAGGATAATGAATGATGCTACATGAGAAAGAGCAATGCACTGCCAGATTTTCAGAAATAGTGTAGAACCAGTCTTTTTCGTAACATTTTAGTCAGATATTACAGAATTTAAAATACATAAAATAAAAATAATAACAATTACTGTTATTGACAAAATAGAAAGTATCATGTATAATACAGACATACATAAAAAAGCAACAAAATACTGAAAAATTCAGTAGGAATCTATTAACAAAATGAATCAACATTGAAAAGGAGAAAATAACTATGAAAAAATATGAATGTGAACCATGTGGCTATATTTATGATCCGGCAGTAGGCGATCCAGACGGAGGTATCGCTCCAGGAACTGCATTTGAGGATATTCCAGATGACTGGGTATGCCCGATCTGTGGATTAGGAAAAGATGTTTTTGTTCCTGTAGAAGACTAAGCAGAAAATGCAGGTGTGAAACTGACAGACACAAAAAAATCCCAAGAGAACATATAAAAAGAAATGGAGACCAGATTATGACTTACGATTTAAATATTACCTTTGATGACAATTTAGTAACAGGAAATGAAACAATTGATACCCAGCATAAAGAATTGATCGACCGTATCCAGAACTTTGTAACTGCCTGTCAAAATGGCGACAGCAAAGTAAAAGCAATCAAAATGCTGGATTATCTGGATGAATATACTGACTTTCATTTCAAAGAAGAGGAAAAGCTTCAGGAAAAATCCGGTTATCCAGAGCGTGAAAACCATCATGAAAAACATGAAGAGTTTAAAAAGACAATTCAGGAACTGCATGAATACCTTCAGGATTATGAAGGACCAACTGATCGGTTCAGTGAACTTGTACAGAAGAATGTGATTGACTGGCTGTTTGGACACATTAAAACATATGACCGCTCTGTAGCAGAATTTATCTTTATGAGAGAAAATCCAAAACGATACTAAAATAAAACAGGGAAGGTGTTCCCTCAGAGAATTCAGACAAAAGGGTGAATATTCCTATGATGGATAACCTTAGAGAATACTGTGTCAATGCTAAGAAGATTACAAATAAACAAGAACCCTATTTCACAGGCCCACTTGGGAAAAAGATGTAAGGATAATGGTGTCTATATCTGTACAGACTCATTACTCATTTATTGATGGAATTCATATTGGTGAGTTTGTAGATTCATTAGAAAAATATTTTGCAAGTTTTTAACAATCAATTTTCAGTTTGTTGAACTGAATCCGAAAAACATTAGGGCGCAGAGGAGATAAAATCTTTTGTGTCCTTCCTTTTTACACAAAAGAAAAAAGTGATGTCGCTTCAACAGCAGATTGGTGATCTCCAAAATAAAATTAGTATTCTTGAGAAACAATATCTTGCAGCTGAACAGTATAAAGATTCTCTCAGGCAGGAAGCATACACGGTTCATTTATATGCTTCTCTCTCGCTGGAGGAGGCAAAAAAACACCCATAAAAGATAAGCAGTCTCAAATCATCCGTTACAGTGAACATATCCTCGAGTTACTTGATAATGAAAAATTTTAGTGCGGCAGCAATGTCTCACTATTTTATGTGATATCATCACCGAAATGTTATTTTAGATTGGCTATACTATAATCAAGCAAAGGAAAGGAGCTGGCAATATGGCAGTTATCAATATTAATAGAAATCAATTTGAAGAAATGGTGCATAGCGGAAAGACTGTTCTGGTGGAGTTTTCAGCCCCTTGGTGCGTATATTGCCGCCGTCTGGCTCCATCATTGGAAAGCGTTGCTGAGGAATATAAGGATACACTGGTATTCACTGCTGTCAACATTGATGATGAACCGGAATTGGCTGAGACCGAGGCTATTGAAGTTGTCCCTACTCTGCTGATCTATCATAGCGGACAGACTCTTGGCTCTATCGTCGCTCCAGAATCCAGAGCGCAGCTGGTGGCTTTTATTGAGGAAACCTTACAGCACCGGACTCAGGAAGTAAATAATGCGCAGCATATCTATGACATGATCGTTGTAGGTGGCGGTCCCGGCGGGTATACCGCAGCCCTTTATGCTGCAAGAGCAGGAATGGACACCGTGGTTTTAGAAAAGCTGTCTGCCGGTGGGCAGATGGCTCTGACCGAGCAAATCGACAACTATCCCGGCTTCGAGGATGGCATCGACGGTTTCTCCCTGGGAGAAAAAATGAAGCGAGGAACGGAGCGGTTTGGCGTGGAAACCAAGCTGACTGAAGTGCTGTCTCTGGAACTGTCAGGTTCTGTAAAGAAAGCTGTGACCAGCGAAGGCGCTATGTACGCAAAATCCATCGTATTGGCTACAGGAGCCGGTCCCAGAGAGCTGGGTGTTGATGGGGAACAGGCGTTAATCGGTAAAGGTGTCCATTACTGTGCAGCCTGTGACGGAATGTTCTATCGGAACAAAACGGTTGTCATTGCAGGAGGTGGCAATACCGCTGCGGCGGATGCGCTGATTCTCTCCCGTATCTGCAAAAAGGTCATCGTCGTTCACCGCAGAGACACCCTAAAAGCAACAAAGATCTACCATGAACCTTTGATGAAAACAGAAAATGTAGAATTTCTCTGGGACAGTAAGATTATAGCCCTGTTCCATAACGAAAAGCTGACCGGTATCCAGATTAGGAACGTGAAAACTGGAGAAGAAAGTACCCTTGCTTGCGATGGTGTATTTGTAAGCGTGGGAAGAAAGCCTTCCACCGAATTGATGAAAGATCAGATTGAGATTGATCCGGCTGGATACATTATTGCAGATGAGAGTACCCGCACCAACATCCCCGGTGTGTTCGCCGTTGGGGATGTCCGCACAAAGGCATTACGGCAGGTCGTAACTGCTGTAGCCGATGGGGCAACTGCTGTTCACTATGCAGAGGAATATTTAGCAGGAGAAATGTGAGATGAAAGAAAAAATTAAAAAATGGCTGAAGCCAGTTCTTTTCTGGCGCTCCCGATACGGCTTCGGTGTAATAATGGACAGCCCGTGTTCCAGGCAAACCATATCACTGAGTCTTTGCACCGCCAGACCGGAAAGAAAGAAGTTTTTGAATTTCCGTGTGGCATCCAGCGAGGTCGAATTATAAATGATATTGTCGCAATTCCAAGAACGCAAAAGTAAAAAAAAGTAGTAGTAATATGATTGATATAGAAGCTTATATCATCATAGTGAAACGACCTTTCAAAAAATAGTTGATTTTGAGAGGTCGTTTTTGTTATGTCTGATTGCCGGTACAGGAAATTTACATGGATAAAATTAATTCTGTTGAGGTAAAATTGAGGTTGGCTTTGTATTGTATAGACATAAGAGGAAAAAAAGTCAGGTGATGTGCGATGGGAAAACGTAAGATATGTAAAATTGTTTTTGTTATACTGTCAATTTTTTTATGTGTGGCTTTTTATGAATTATTTGGAATCTGTATTGCATATAAAAAACAGCCGGAAGTGTCTAATACCATCAAAAAAGAAACACAAAATGATTCGTGGAACGAACGCAGCGAGAATATGGAACGAGCAGTGATCATAGAAAAAAATCCAGAAGCACTTTTACAAAGAGTGCGTTTGATCCGAAATGCAAAAGAAGACATTATTCTTTCTACTTTTGCATTTCAATCAGATGAAAGTGGAAAATTGATCTTAGGAGCACTGCATGATGCGGCAGACAGAGGTGTGCATGTTCGCCTGTTAGTAGATGGAATGGAGAGCTGGGTTGATATGGAAGGCAATCCGTATTTCTATGGATTATCTTCCCATGAGAATGTTGAAATTAAACTGTATAATAAGGCCAATCCGTTGAAACCATGGAAGATGATGGGGAGAATGCATGATAAATATTTGATTGCAGATGGTAAGAGATATATTCTTGGAGGAAGAAATACATACAATTATTTCCTGGGTGATTTTCTGGGACATAAGAACTATGACAGAGACGTGTTAGTGGTTTGCGATGAACCTGAGAAAGAAAATTCAGTTAACCAGTTGTCAGAGTATTTTGAAACCATATGGAATCAGGAAGACAGTGGTTATTTTCATAACAATAAAAAACTGGCAAATAGAAAATCTGTAAAGAACGCAGTTTTAGAGCTGCAGAACAGCTATCAGAAATATTTTGAAGAGAATAAGGAAAGAATCTGCGAGACCGATTATACGGACGAAACTTTTGAGACAGAAAAGATTACATTAGTGTCAAATCCTATTCACACAGGTTCCAAAGAACCAGTAGTGTGGTATCAGTTGGGAGAATTGATGAAAAATGCAAAAAATCGTGTGAAGATCCACACGCCATATATTATCTGTAATGATATGATGTATAATACATGGGAGGAGATTGCAGAGAACGTTTCAGATTTTTCTATCATGACAAATTCAGTTGCGAATAATGGGAATCCATTTGGGTCTGCCGATTATGCGAAAAACAGAAATAGAATCTTAAGTACAGGAATTAATATCTGGGAATATGAAGGCGGTTATTCATACCACGGAAAAAGTATTCTGATTGACGATGATCTGTCTGTAATCGGTTCCTTTAATATGGACATGAGAAGTGCATATCTGGATACGGAACTGATGCTTGTAATACGCAGTAAAGATATTAATAAACAGTTGGAAGAGGGCATGATGGAATATGAAAAAGTGTCCCGCCAGATATTAGAAGACGGAACTTATAATGATCCATATCATGTAGAGCCAATCGAATTAACAAAGAAACGTCAGAGAAAAATATTTTTGGTACAGCATCTGCTTGGATGGGCAAGGTATCTGTTTTAATAAGGAGGAAGGAAAACGTGTTTCAAATATTGATTGTAGAAGATGATAAAGAATTAAGCCAGCTATTCCAAAAAGTGCTTGAGAAGAATGGATATCAAGTCAAAAGTGCATCGGATGGAGCACAGGCATTAGAAGTATTGGATAAGGAATATATTGATCTGATCATTTCTGATATTATGATGCCGGTTATGGATGGCTATGAACTGGTGTCAGAACTTCGTTCAGCAGGATATCAGATACCAGTGCTTATGATCACTGCGAAAGGTTCCTTTGATGATATGCGCCAGGGATTTCTTTCGGGAAGTGACGATTATATGGTAAA
>NZ_JBBMFC010000055.1:0-7810 GCF_040096225.1 Hominiventricola aquisgranensis
ATTAATTATACCAAAAAATCGCTCAGACCTCACGGTCTGGGCGATTTTTCTGTCAGGGGAGTTTTTTTACAGCCCCCTCTGCCAAAACCTTATCTATTTCACAACAAAGTTCACCACACGGTTCGGTACATAGATCTCTTTTACGAAGGTCTTGCCCTCTACCAGGGAAGCGATTCTGGAATCGGCTTTTGCCATAGCAAATACTTCTTCTTTGTCAGCACCGGTCGGGATCACAACAGTTCCACGAAGTTTACCGTTGATCTGTACACCGATCTCGGTCTGTGCATCGACCGTCTTAGCTTCCTCATAGGTCGGCCAGGATGCCAGAGACAGGAATCCTTCTCCACCGGTAACCTCCCACATTTCCTCACACAGATGCGGAGCAAACGGGCAAAGCAGTTTGATGAAGGTATGAAGCTGCTCTTTACTGATCTTTCCAACATTGTAGATATCGTTAGTCAGAGTCATCAGTGCTGCAATTGCAGTGTTGAACTTCATATCCTCAATATCAGAAGATACTTTCTTGATGGTCTTATGAAGCGGAGTCTCCAGCTTCTCAGTCTCTTTATCCTCGGAAAGCATATCGGTAAATCCAGCTACACGCTCCAAGAAACGCTTACAACCCTTTACAGAGTTCTCGTTCCACGGAGTTGCTGCGCCGTAGTCACCCATGAACAGTACATAAGTACGCAGGGTGTCTGCACCGTACTCTTCTACAATATCCAGCGGGTCAACAACGTTGCCCTTGGATTTACTCATCTTATCTCCATCCGGTCCAAGGATCAGTCCCTGGATAGAACGCTTTGCATACGGCTCCGGAGTGTTTACCACACCGATGTCATACAGGAAATGATGCCAGAAACGGGAGTAGATCACATGTCTGGTAACGTGCTCCATTCCACCGTTGTACCAGTCTACCGGCATCCAGTATTTCAGCTTCTCCGGGTCTGCCAGGCACTTGTCATTGTGCGGATCGATATAACGCAGGAAGTACCAGGAAGAACCTGCCCACTGCGGCATGGTATCAGTCTCTCTTCTTGCATCGCGTCCGCATTTCGGGCACTTGCATTTTACAAAGGAATCAATCTTAGCCAGCGGAGATTCACCCTCCACACCCGGCTCAAAGTTTTCTACCTTCGGCAGACGAAGCGGCAGCTCCTCATACGGAACCGGAACAACACCACAGTGATCACAGTGAACGATCGGAATCGGCTCGCCCCAGTATCTCTGACGGTTGAATGCCCAGTCTTTCATCTTGAACTGAACACCTGCACGGCCAATGCCCTGGCGGGTCAGCTCTTCCAGCATCTTCTGGATGGAATCCTTCTTATTAGTATAACCATTGAGGAACTCAGAGTTCACCATCTCACCGTCGCCGGTATAAGCTTCCTTGGAGATGTCGCCACCCTTGATAACCTCAATAATATCAATGTTAAATGCTTTAGCGAAATCATAGTCACGCTGGTCATGCGCCGGTACAGCCATGATCGCACCAGTACCATAACCCATCATTACATAGTCTGCGATGAAGATCGGGATCTTTTTACCGTTAACCGGATTGACTGCCTCCAGGCCTTCGATCTTCACACCCGTCTTGTCTTTTACAAGCTGGGTACGCTCAAACTCCGTCTTCTTTGCACACTCGGTACGATATGCTTTGATGGCATCCATGTTGGAGATGCGGTCTGCATATTTATCGATCAGCGGATGCTCCGGAGCCATTACCATGAAGGTAACCCCGAACAGGGTATCCGGTCTGGTCGTATAGATCTCCAGCTGCTCGTCTACACCATCGATCTTGAAATCAACAAATGCACCGGTGGATTTACCGATCCAGTTCACCTGCTGCTGTTTTACATTTGCCGGATAATCTACATCCTCAAGACCTGCCAGCAGTTTGTCAGCATACTCCGTGATTCTTAAATACCATACATCTTTGGACTTCTGTACTACTTCGCTGTGGCAGATGTCACAGTGTCCACCCTGACTGTCCTCATTGGAAAGAACAACTTTACAGGACGGGCAGTAGTTTACCAGTGCTTTGCTTCTGAACGCAAGACCATGCTCATACATCTTCAGGAAGATCCACTGGGTCCATTTATAGTAATCCTCATCTGTGGTGTCGATCACACGATCCCAGTCAAAAGAAAAACCAACTTTTTTCAGCTGATTGGTAAATCTTGCAATATTCTCGTCCGTAATCACACGCGGATGTTTGCCTGTCTTGATGGCATAGTTCTCAGTCGGAAGTCCGAATGCATCGAATCCAATGGGGAACAGCACGTTGTATCCTTCCATTCTTCTCTTTCTGGAAATTACCTCAAGGCTGGAATATGCCTTAATATGTCCTACGTGCATACCTGCTCCGCTCGGGTACGGGAACTCTACCAGACCATAGAACTTCTTCTTGGGACTTCCATCCACTGCATTGAAGATCTTGGCATCTTCCCATTTCTGCTGCCACTTACCTTCTATCTTTCGGAAATTGTGTTTCATTTTCGTGCTTCCTCCTATCTCGATTTCCGATCTGTTATCCTATCTGAAAACTCTGTTTTTCAGAGAATCCTGCTGTATTTTACAACTACATTAGTTTAATATAGTCCGTTTGGTTTGTCAACTAAGCTTCTATTTCGTTCATATATTTCTTTTCATTTTCCGACAAACGTGCTATACTTTATGCATTAACGTGCTAAAGGAGATAGACAAATGAAAATCGGTTTTATCGGACTTGGCCTGATCGGCGGTTCCATCGCCCGGGCTGTCCGTTATTTTTATCCAGATACAGAGATCATCGCTCACTCCCGCACCCGTGCTTCTGTGGAGCAGGCAGTGGCTGACGGAGTGATCAACAGGGTCATTGATCAGATTGACGAAGATTTTTCTGACTGCACCTATATTTTCCTGTGTGCACCTGTATCCAGCAATGCCAAATATCTGGAGCAGTTAAAGCCTCTGATCGGACCGGACTGCATCATCACCGATGTAGGCAGCACCAAGACAGATATCCACGAAAAGGTAACCGATCTTGATATGGAAGCAAATTTCATCGGAGGCCACCCCATGGCAGGTTCTGAGAAGACCGGCTATGCCAATTCCAAGCGGATTCTCATTGAAAATGCATATTACATGATCACACCTACGGAAAAGACTCCCCGGGAGGCTGTAGAGACTTATCGCGATTTTGTAGCTTCCTTAAAAGCACTTCCGCTGGTCATCGACTATCACACTCATGATTATGTGACTGCAGGTATCAGCCATCTGCCACATATTATTGCTTCGTCCCTTGTCAACCTGGTCAAGGACGAAGATACCAAAGACGGCATCATGAAGCTGGTCGCCGCGGGCGGATTCAAGGACATCACCCGGATCGCATCTTCTTCCCCGGAGATGTGGGAACAGATCTGCATGACCAACCGGAAAAATATTTCCAGGATTCTGACTGATTATATCGCTTCTCTGGAGAAGATCAAAGACCAGTTGGATGAAGCCAAATCCGGTGCTATTTACCATTTATTTGAGACATCCAGAGATTATCGGAACAGTCTTCCGGTCAAAGGCAATGGTCCTCTGGCGCGGATCTATGAAATCTACTGTGATATGGTGGATGAAGCAGGAGGAATTGCAACTCTTGCCACGATCCTTGCCAGCAATCAGATCAGTTTGAAAAATATCGGCATCGTACACAGCCGTGAATTTATCGAGGCCGTTCTCCGGATTGAATTTTATGATGAAGAATCTATGAAGAGCGCCATCGAAATCTTGAGAAAACACAGATATGTGATATATGAGAGGTAAGCTATATGATATTTACCAGAACCAATGCATTAAAAGGTGAGATCACTGTTCCCGGTGATAAAAGCATCTCCCATCGCTCTATTATGTTCGGAGCGCTGGCAGAAGGAACTACAAGAGTCACCAACTTTCTTCGAGGAGCAGACTGTCTGTCCACTATCGACTGTTTCCGAAAGCTTGGAATCGACATCGAAGATCTGGATTCTGAGATCCTGATCCATGGAAAAGGTCTTCATGGTCTGACTGCTCCCTCTTCTATGCTGGATGTAGGAAACAGTGGCACTACCACCCGGCTGATCTCCGGCATTCTGGCCGGTCAGAGGTTTACCACCGAGTTAAATGGAGATGAATCCATCCAGAGCCGCCCCATGAAACGGATCATGGAGCCATTAACTCTGATGGGAGCCGATATTACCAGTATCCGTGATAACGGCTGTGCACCTCTTCGGATCCACGGGCAGAAGCTCCATGGCATCGCATATACCTCCAAAGTTGCTTCTGCCCAGGTAAAATCCTGTATCTTACTTGCCGGACTCTATGCAGACGGAACCACAAGTGTAACCGAACCTTATCTGTCCCGGAATCACACAGAGATCATGTTAACACATTTCGGTGCTGATATTACGAGTAAGGGTACTACTGCTACAGTCACCCCCGGCAAGGACCTGCACGCACAGGAAATCATCGTTCCTGGTGATATTTCTTCTGCCGCTTATTTTATTGCGGCAGCTTTGATGGTTCCAGATTCCGAGATACTGATCAAAAATGTAGGCATCAATCCCACCAGAGATGGACTGCTCCGCGTCTGCCAGGATATGGGTGCCGATATTACTCTGCTCAATGAAAATTATGGAAATGGTGAACCTACCGCTGACCTGCTGGTTCGCCACAGTGAGCTTCACGGAGTGACTGTCGGTGGTTCAGTGATTCCAACTCTCATTGATGAGCTTCCAGTGGTCGCAGCCCTTGCCTGCTTTGCCAGGGGAACTACTGTGATTCGCGATGCACAGGAGCTGAAAGTCAAAGAATCCAACCGGATCGACGTGATGGTCAATAATCTTCGTGCTATGGGTGCTCACATCGAAGGCACAGATGACGGTATGATCATCGAAGGCGGTTACCCTCTCCACGGAGCGATCATCGACAGCCACTTAGATCACCGCATCGCCATGACCTTTGCCATCACCGCTCTTGCTTCAGACGGTGAGACCTCGATCAAAGGTGCTGACTGCGTGAAAATCAGCTATCCTGGATTCTATGAAGATCTGACACGACTGGCAAAATAATTTCTGTCATCAAAAAATGCCCTGCAAAAGTGACTGTTCTGTTCTACAGATTCTTTTGCAGGGCATTCTTATTATCCGTCTTATCTATTCTGTTGTGTCTGCAGTCATCTTACTCTACTGCCAACTCATTTATATAACCTTCCAGATCTTCATTCTTACCATAATACTTTACATGCATGATGCGGCCGAAATCAAGACTTAACATTCCCAGCAAAGACTTCGCATCTACTTCTGTGTGACCATAAGAAATATCTATATTAAAATCACATTGCTGTGATTTTTTTACAAATGTTACCACCGTATCCGGTGAAAGTTTAATGTGTTTCTCTGTCATGAATATGCCTCCATCTATCTGAATCTTCTGAATGTTCTCCCAAAATAGAACTTTGGTTTCGCTGAACTTCACTCATTATGCTCCTTCTCTGATAAAAAGTCAATGAAGCCGAACAGTTCTTAGCGCAAATTTGACAGCCACATTCTGAAGATTGCTATGGAAATCTGTCTTAAAACAGTGTAAAATATTTTAAATATCATTAAGAACAAAAAAAGGAGACGATATGAGTAATAATGTTATGATCATAGGAATCGCCGGGGGAACCGGATCGGGAAAGTCCACATTTACCAACCGGCTGCGCGATGCCTTCCCTGATGATGTAGCTGTCCTCTACCACGATAATTATTATAAATGTCAGGATGATGTGCCGTTCGAAGAACGGAAGAAGGTCAATTATGACCATCCCGATTCTCTGGAAACAGATCTGATGATCCAACATCTGGAAGCTTTAAAAAATGGAATTGCTGTAGACTGTCCGGTCTACGATTACAGTATGCACAACCGTTCTGACAAGACCATTCACATTGAGCCAAAGAAGATCATTCTGGCAGAAGGTATCCTGCTGCTGGAAGATCCCAGACTCCGCAACATGATGGATATTAAAATCTATGTAGAAGCTGATGCAGATGAACGGATTCTTCGCCGTATTGTCCGCGACGTCAAAGAACGTGGCCGTGACCTGGACAATATTGTGGAGCAATATCTGACTACAGTTAAGCCCATGCATTATCTGTATGTAGAACCCACCCGTGCGCTGGCAGATGTGGTCATCAACAGCGGTATGAATGATGTGGCCTTTGATGTAGTAAGATCCAAGATCCAGCTGATATTGGAGGAAGAATAAAAAAGTCGTTCGCTTCACGTTGTGCCAACGTAAAGCGAACGATTTTTTTATTCACATAAGATCCTCACATAATATTTATCATAGAAGATTATTATTTACAGACTTTTCTTCATAGTCTCTATTTATTCAATTTTCTCTTGCAATCACTGGTGGAACAATAATAGGCCTTTGTCCAAACGATGCCGTTATTTCTGCAATCAGCAATGAAATTCTGTCTAATAAATTTCTCAAAACAAAATCACCATTAATGCCAAATTCTTCTGCCAGCTTAATTTCATGCCAATTAATTTCATCTTTTACTTTCTCATCAAATTTCAACAAAGCACCAAACGAAATACTCAATTCAAATATTCCTTCCGGCGCAAATTTCAACGTTCTTGTTAAAATAAGTTTTACTCCATCTGCATCATTTACTTCCACATTAATATTATCTATACAATTTAATTCTCTTTCAACTGCTGAAGTTTCAATTATTTTATAAGTAATACCATTTAAATAATATGTTTGTTCCGGCAAAAAATATTTTTCTAAATTTTCAATCATTATTTTCTCACTATGCTCCTTTATGATGGTTCATAAATCATCTTAAAACCCATATTTTTCTCAAATTTTGGAAACTTACGTATAATCTCATCTTCTTTTCTATAATAGCTGCTTTGACTTGCTAAAACTTTTGACAAGTTAGAAACAGTTTCTTGTAAAGTAATCTCTGTTTGTGAAGATTCTGTAACATATCCTTGTATTGCTTTTTCAACTGCCTGATTCAAAGAATCTCCGTTTTTATATGCCAGCAATGCGATTTTCCTGTGCAATTCAGGTGTTATCCTTACATTAAACGATCCTTTATATTCCTTTTCCGGAGTTTTCCCAACCTCTTTACAAAACTCTATATAATCATCAACCGCTAAATGAAATTCTTTTTCAAAATCTTCCAGAGTCTCACTTTCAAAATTAACCAAATCTCTTATTCCTTCTATTTTTCCATATACAATGCCCTCTTCTAAATCGACTTCAGCTTTTGTATGATATCCCTTATACTCTAATATATTTTTCATTACAAATCTCCATATTCAAATAAACGTTGTCTTAAATCTTTTACAGCATAACCTTTCATCGTATTTCCGGGATGTGGCTTATGTAACATAATTACTCCCTGATCTGTTTCCCTATAGAAACGAACTCTGGATCCGGAAGTCTTTCCTTTATTATCTTCTACATATCCCAAAGCTATTAAAAGTTGTCTTGCTTCAGTATACGTATAATCCTTAGGTTCTAGTCTTAATCGCTCCTTTGTTTTTTCTAATGTACTCATTTTTCAGGCGCCCACCCTTGCAACTATTTTATAGTTGCAGTATATGGCATAAAAAATTTTTTGTCAATAAATAACATATATATTTCTATAAATATTTAAATATGTATGATTATACTATAGCAATTTTGCTTTCACAACCTACTTTATTATTCTGCATTTTTCATCAAAAAGGGGCTGTAAAATAAGTCCCTAATATAAGAAACGCCAATTCCGGCAAATGTCGGTTT
Source organism: Hominiventricola aquisgranensis (assembly GCF_040096225.1). NCBI lineage: Bacteria > Bacillati > Bacillota > Clostridia > Lachnospirales > Lachnospiraceae > Hominiventricola > Hominiventricola aquisgranensis. The sequence goes on from NZ_JBBMFC010000055.1 coordinate 7,796, forward strand.
TGGCGTTTCTTTGTA
>NZ_JBBMFC010000056.1:0-7634 GCF_040096225.1 Hominiventricola aquisgranensis
ATACACTTCCCACTATCTGGGCATGTTCGGGACTTGCACCCGTTAGAGCGTGCCCATGGCGCGCAAACACAAAAAAGCTGCCGTCCGCCGGTTCTCCCGGCTGGCGACAGCTTTTCTTATGCACTTATGCGAACAGTTTCTCAATGTCACTTCTGGAACCTTTCAAGGATCCCTGTACCATCTCCGGCTTTCCGCCGCCTTTTCCGCTGAATGCCTCATTAAGTTTTTTCGCAAACTCTCTGACATCGGTGGAACTGCTTCCGATAATATAGCGGTAACCAGTCTCATCTGTTCCTACGAATGCAGCGCAGATTCCCTGACAGCGCTCGCAGGCATCATTTACAAAATTCCGCACAGCAATGTTGTCCAGTTCTTCTTCAAACAGGCAGACAAATTTATCATCCGCCTTGATCTCTTCCAGCTTGCCTGCCAGGTAAGAAGCCTGCATCTGATTAAGCTTCATACGGATCTTGTCCATCTGCTCTTTCATATGAAGAACCGCATCCCCGACCTTCTCCGACGGTGCTGACAGAGCTACCGATACGGCAGTCACCCCATCCTGCTTCTTCCGGTAATCTTCCAGTGCCCGGTCACCGCACTGAATGGTCATACGACAGCCGCCTCTGTGGCGGTCGCAGCTGATCACTTTGATCATACCCACTTCACCGGTGCGGCTTACATGAGGTGCACAGCAGGCACACATGTCCACATCCCCGATCCGGACGATCCGCACCTGTCCTTCGATCTCGATCTTGCTCCGATAATCCATGGAAGCCAGTTCTTCCTTAGTTGGATACAGAATCTCCACCGGAATATTATCCCAGACTGCCTGATTGGCCAGTGTCTCAACTTCCCGCACCTGCTCCGATGTCAGTTCTCCGTTAAAATCCATGGTGGTCTCGGCTGCTCCCAGATGAAATCCTACATTGTCATATCCATACAGGCGATGAATGATACCGGACAGCATATGCTCTCCTGTGTGCTGCTGCATTCTGGAAAAACGTTCCTTATAGTCCAGTTCACCTTTTACTTCTGTTCCCACGGCAATCGGGGCTTCTGTCTCATGATAGATCACTCCATTTTTCTCATGGGTATCTGTCACTTTGATTCCATCGATCCAACCCTGATCCCCGAACTGTCCGCCTCCTTCCGGGAAAAATAAGGTGCGGTCCAGAACTACCCGATATCCTTCCTTTTTCCCCTTGGCAGTAACCTTCTCCTCACAGGACAGTACCGTGGCAGTAACCTTCTCCTCACAGGACAGTACCGTGGCAGTAAATTCTCTGCCATGGCTGTCGTGATAATATAATTTTTCTGTGGCATCACTACCGGATGCCAGATGTTTTTCTTCCATAATATCTGTCTCCTCTGTCATATGCCTTGAATTAAGCATGTGTCTCTTTCAACAATTTATCCAGTGTCGGCTCCAGTCCGAATTCTTTTTCAATGGCATCGATCTCTGCACGTGCCTGCTTTTTCGCAGAACCCGGAATCACTGCACGCACCGCACGGATCAACAGATTCTTCGGTGTGTGGGACAGATCCACAAACTCCAGCAGCTGTGTCCGGTAGCCGCTCTCTGTCAGCAGATTTGCACGGATCGCATCGGTCATCAATGCCGCTGTCCGTTCTTTTACGATTCCGTATCTGGTCAGGATCGACAGATTCTCACTCTTCATCTGCCCATTCAGCTCATGCTGACAACAGGGCACAGAAAAGATCAGCTTTGCTTTCCAGCGGATCGCATGATACAGGGCATAATCCGTAGCCGTATCACAGGCGTGAAGAGATACCACCATATCAATGGGCTCATCGCTCTCATAACCACCAATATCACCGACCTCAAAGGTCAGCCGGTCATATCCATACTTCTTCGCTGCTTTGTTGCAGTTGGCGATCACATCTGCCTTCAGATCCAGTCCGGTGATCTTCACATCCCGCTTCTTCAGTTCCACCAGATAATAGTAGAGGATGAAAGTAAGATAAGATTTTCCGCATCCAAAATCCACGATCCGTATGGTCTGATCTGTGGGAAGAGCATCGATCTCATCATCGATCAGTTCCACAAAACGGTTGATCTGACGGTATTTGTCATACATGGTGCGGACGATCTTGCCTTCTGCCGTAAAGATTCCCATATCCACCAGCGGCGGAATGATGGTTCCTTCCTCCAGCAGATAATGTTTCTTCCGGTTGTTTTCTGTCTGTGCCTTAGGTGCCTGGGTGGCTGCCACCCGCTTTTTACTGCCGGTAACTTTTCCCTTCTTAGAAATGCGGATCGTATGCTCCCACTCTCCATCCCAACCGCTGCACTGACGAAATGCCTGTTCCAGCGCCTGTTCCACAAATGGTCTCACCTGATCGGCTTTCAGATTTTCGTGAAATACCTGCTTCTCCGTATATTGCTCCGCCTGCCAGCCATTGGTCTTTCGGTTCAGCACAACTTTCCGGTAGGCAGCTCCCTCCGACTCTTTTTTTATAGCATTACTTAAAATAATTTTATATAAGCCATCACTCCAGAGGTTCTGAAGCGCACTCTTAAGCTCTGTCATCTGTACTTCCATCCATTCACTCCTTATGCCCATCTCCTGACGGACGCTTTTGTGTCAGTATAGCACAGTTTTTTCCATCATCCAAGAACTACATCCAATGCAAGCATTAAAGTAAATCCAAATGCGAACAACAGAGTACCAATATCCGAATGAGGTTCCTCTGACATTTCCGGAATCAGTTCCTCCACCACCACATACATCATGGCTCCCGCTGCGAAGCTTAACAGATACGGAAGTGCCGGTATGATCAGTCCTGCTGCAAGTATGGTGAGAAATGCCCCTATGGGTTCCACCGCACCAGACAGAACCCCGTAGACAAATGCCTTCCCCTTCTTCATGCCTTCTGCTTTTAATGGAAGGGAAATGATTGCTCCCTCTGGAAAGTTCTGAATGGCAATTCCCACTGATAGTGCCAGAGCTCCAAGAGCTGTGATGCTGGTCTCCCCGGACATCCATCCGGCATAGACCACGCCCACTGCCATTCCTTCCGGAATATTGTGAAGGGTCACAGCCAGCACCAGCATGGTCGTACGCTGTAATTTTGTCCTTGCGCTTTCCAGCCCTTCTGCTTCTTCGCTGTTCATATGCAGATGCGGGATCACATGATCAAGCAGCAGCAAGAATAAAATGCCAAACCAGAATCCCGCTACTGCCGGAATCACCTTTGCAATACCTTCTGATGTCACCTGTTCCATGGCCGGTATCAACAAACTCCAGATTGATGCCGCCACCATAACTCCTGATGCAAATCCAATCAATGCCCGTTGTACCAACGGATGAATCTTCCCTCTCATAAAGAATACACATCCCGCTCCTGCCGATGTCCCGAGGAATGGAATGAGAATACCTTTGATCACCTCTACCGTCATATATCTTTCTCCCATCTTATTATTAGTCTATGCTAACCTACTTGTCTTAGTTACTCCGGAGCCTTCACCAGGACCCCGGAGTGATTTTAAATAATATAATCGTGATTCTGTTCCTGGCTCCAGTCCACCAGATCCTGCAGAGTCACATGATCCACCACCCCACGGATGGCATCATCCAGCTTTCTCCAGAGCAGAATGGTGGTACAGCTGTCCATACGATTGCACACCGGTGCGCCTTCTTCCAGACAGTCTACCGGGCTTAAACTTCCTTCTGTCAACCGAAGAATCATGCCTACCGTATATTCTTCCGGCTTTTTCGTCAGGAAATAGCCTCCCTGAGGTCCTCTGACACTTCTCACAAAACCAGCTTTGTTCAGAACTGACATGATCTGCTCCATATATTTCTCAGATATCTCCTGGCGCTCTGCGATCTCTTTGACTCTCACCGGTTTGTCCGAATCCGACAAGACCATATCAAGCATCATGCGAAGGGCATATCTGCCTCTTGTTGATATTTTCATTCTCTGTCTCCTTATTGTTTTTCCAGAATTTTCCGCACCTGCGGCAGCATCTGGGTGCTTCGTTTCAAAATGCCCCGCATATGGGCGATGGCAATTCCATAATTGGTGATGGGCACTCCCTGATCTTGCGCACATTTCATACGGAAACGTACTTCCCTCTCATTAAGCATGCATCCACCGCAGTGGATCACCATGGCATAGGGTGACAGATCTTCCGGAAATCCCATACCGGAGCTGGTCTCAATGTTCAGCTCCTTACCTGTATAGCTTCTCAGCAGACGCGGTAGTTTAACTGTTCCGATGTCATCGCACTGCCGATGATGCGTACAGCCTTCCGAGATCAGCACTGTATCACCATCCTTCAGCTGATCAATGGCTGTCACACCCTGAACAGCCTCCTCCAGAAGTCCTTTATAACGGGCCATCAGAATGGAAAATGATGTAAGAGGGATCTCTTCCGGCACCACTTCAGACACCTGGGCGAATACCTGGCTGTCTGTGATCACCATAGCCGGCGGCTTCTGAAATACCTGCAAGGTCTGTGCCAGTTCATGGTCCCGCACACAGACTGCCGCTCCTCCTCCATCCAGAATATCCCGGATCACCTGCTGCTGAGGAAGGATCAGACGCCCTTTAGGAGCTGCCTTGTCGATGGGGATCACCAGTATGATCCGATCCAGCGGTCTGATCAGATCCCGTACCAGAGCCTTTTTTCCGCTGTCTTCCTGACCCAGATGAGCAATGCACTCCTTCAGTTCCTGAATGCCTGTCTTCTGCAGGGCACTGACGCAGATGCCTGCTGTCGGAATCGATCCGTCAGAATCTGTCCGCAGAAGTTTTTCTTCTGCATTTTCATCCAGCAGATCACATTTGTTCCAGGCGATCAGATATGGAATCTCTTTTTTTCGGAACAGTTCCAGCAGCTCCTTATCGCAGGGTTTCAGTTCTTCGGTACTGTCTGCCACAAGCACTGCCACATCGGTCCGGTTGAGCACCTGTCTGGTCTTCCTGATCCGCAGTTCTCCCAGGGATCCTTCGTCATCAAATCCTGGTGTGTCAATGATCACCACCGGTCCCATAGGCAACAACTCCATAGCCTTTGTCACCGGATCGGTCGTCGTGCCACGCACATCGGACACCACCGCCAGATCCTGACCGGTCACTGCATTGACCAGACTGGATTTTCCTGCATTTCTCCGACCAAAGAATCCAATGTGGATCCGTTCTCCGGAAGGAGTTTCATTCATCCCCATCCAGTATCCCTCCTTTTCATATATCTATTATAGGGAATTTCTATCCATAATACAATCGGAAAGTTTTCACTTTCCTATTGTGATTTTCCTTTTCATATTGTATCTTATAAAAGGCAGCAGGTTCATTATTCAGAGTAATAAGTTCTGTTGTCATGTTGATATGTTGATACCATCAAGAGGAAAGGATTGGATTATGGAAAATACGCATTCGATCATGGATATTTTTGGCACCAATGTCTTCAATGACAAGGCTATGCGCCAGTATCTTCCGAAGAGCATCTACTATGAGCTCCGCAAAACTATTGAAGGAAGAAAAGACCTGGATCCGGCCATCGCTGATGTGGTAGCCGCAGCCATCAAGAAATGGGCAATTGAAAAGGGAGCTACACATTATACACACTGGTTCCAGCCGCTGACTGGCTTCACCGCCGAGAAACATGACGCTTTTATCACCTCGCCAAAGGAAGATGGATCTGTTCTGATGGAATTTTCAGGAAAAGATCTGATAAAGGGAGAACCGGACGCTTCCTCCTTCCCGTCAGGCGGACTTCGTGCAACCTTTGAGGCCAGAGGCTATACTACCTGGGACTGCACTTCTCCTGCATTTATCCGCGAGGATGCTGCTGGAGCGATTCTTTGTATCCCCACCGCATTCTGCTCCTTCACCGGCGAAGCACTGGACCAGAAGACACCTCTTCTTCGTTCCATGGAAGCTGTTCAGGAACAATCACTCCGTCTGCTCCGTCTCTTTGGAAACACCACCTCTCAGAAAGTGGTTCCTTCCATCGGTGCTGAGCAGGAATATTTCCTGATCGACCGCAATAAATATCTCCAGAGAAAGGATCTGATCTATACCGGCCGTACCCTGTTTGGTGCTATGCCTCCAAAGGGTCAGGAGCTGGACGATCACTATTTTGGTACTCTTCGCCAGCGCGTTGGTGGTTATATGCGCCAAGTCAATGAAGAGCTCTGGAAGATGGGTGTACCTGCCAAGACACAGCATAACGAAGTGGCTCCGGCACAGCATGAGCTTGCTCCAATCTATGCTGAGGCAAATGTGGCAGCTGATCACAACCAGATCATGATGCAGACTCTGAAACGTGTGGCTTCCCAGCAGGGTCTGGTCTGCCTGCTTCATGAAAAACCATTTGCCGGTGTCAATGGTTCCGGCAAACATAACAACTGGTCTCTGACCACTGATGACGGCATCAATCTGCTTGATCCGGGTAAACGGCCACATGAGAACAAACAGTTCCTGCTGATCCTTGCCTGCCTGTTAAAAGCAGTGGATATCCACGCAGACCTGCTCCGCGAATCTGCAGCCAATGTAGGAAATGACCATCGTCTTGGTGCTCACGAAGCTCCGCCTGCCATCATCTCTGTCTTCCTTGGTGAGCAGCTGGATGATGTGCTGGATCAGCTCTTAAGCACCGGAAATGCAACCCACAGTCTGCGTGGTCACAAACTCCACACTGGTGTTAAGACCCTTCCGGACTTTACCAAAGATGCGACTGACCGTAACCGTACTTCACCGTTTGCATTTACCAATAATAAATTTGAATTCCGTATGGTAGGTTCCCGCGATTCTATCGCCCATTCTACTGTTGTAATCAACACCATTGCTGCAGAAGCTTTCGCAGATGCCTGCGATATTCTGGAAAAAGCAGATGATTTTGAGACTGCACTTCATGACCTGACCATTCAGTATATCTCTGAGCACCGCAAGATCATCTTCGGCGGAAACGGATATTCTGAGGAGTGGGTAGAAGAAGCAGCCCGCCGTGGTCTCCCAAATCTGCGCTCCATGGTTGATGCGATCCCGGCACTGACGACTGAGAAATCCATCCGCATGTTTGAGCGGTTCCACGTATTTAATGAAGCAGAGCTTCATTCCCGTGCAGAGATCAAATATGAGACCTACAATAAGGCGATCAACATCGAAGCACTGACCATGATCGACATGACGGTAAAACAGATCCTTCCGGCTGTGATCAACTACACCGGTACCCTGTCCAATATTGTTCAGTCCCTCAACGCAGTTGGCGTATCTCCGTCTGTGCAGTCTGATCTGCTCAGGGATATCACCTCCCTGCTTAACGAGGCCAATGCTGCGGTCCGTGTCCTTCGCAAGATGAGTACAGAAGCATCCGGTATCGAAGACAATAAAGATCGTGCTCATTTCTACCATGATCACGTAATGCCTGCTATGGAGGACCTTCGTGCTCCGATAGACAAGCTGGAAATGCTGGTTGATAAAGAAGTATGGCCAATGCCTTCCTATGGTGATCTGATATTTGAAGTGTAATATATATAATATGTGCTGAAATGGCATAAACAAATAGGAGGTGGTTAATTACCACCTCCTCAGACTGTAGACAAAGCCCCGCTTTTGCGGGGTTTTGCTATTGTTAGAACCGCTTTTCTGATATAATGATGTCA
>NZ_JBBMFC010000057.1:0-7601 GCF_040096225.1 Hominiventricola aquisgranensis
AATAATGGAACAAAAGAAAGAAAAAGGATTGCGGATCCGATCCTGTCTGACTGGTGCAATCTGGCTGGCACTTGTATCTTCAACAGTCATATCTGCGTTATTATTTGCTTTTTTGAATCATTTTTTTAATCTGCCTGGTAGCATACCTGTGCTTGGCTGGTTTTTGATTTTTAATACATTGATTGCAGGGCTGATTACTTCCTTTATCAATGCAAGGTTGCTGGAACCAATTACCAGACTCAGTAAAGCAATGAAGAAAGTTTCGCAGGGAGATTTTGAACAGCACTTGGAAACGAACAGCCGTATCGCAGAAGTTGGAGAATCTTACCAGAGTTTTAATGTGATGACAAAAGAGCTTCGTGCAACAGAAGTACTGCAGATGGATTTTGTCTCCAATGTTTCTCATGAGTTTAAGACCCCGATCAATGCCATTGAAGGGTATACAATGCTTCTTCAGGGAGAAGAACTGTCTCAGGAGCAAGAGGAATATGTAGAAAAAATCCTGTTTAATACCCAAAGGCTTTCCGGATTGGTTGGAAATATTTTGCTGTTATCCAAGTTAGAGAATCAGAACATACCAATGAAAAAAACAGAATATCGTTTGGATGAACAGATCCGTCAGGCATTTCTTTCCCTGGAGACAAAATGGACAGAAAAAGAAATTGGTTTCCAGGTAGAGCTGGAGGAAGTTAAATATACTGGGAATGAAGGACTTTTTATGCATATATGGATGAATCTTTTAGATAATGCGATTAAGTTCAGTCCTGCAAAGGGGACAATTATGATGTTTTTGAAGCAGGAAAAGGATTCTGTAATGTTTATTCTGGAAGATGAAGGACCGGGAATAGAGGATGATGTGAAAACTAGAATATTTGATAAATTTTATCAGGCAGACGGTTCTCACAAAGCAGAAGGAAATGGTCTCGGCCTTGCACTTGTGAAACGGATCGTAGATAGTGCTGGCGGGACAATCAAGGCAGAAAACCGGGAATATGGTGGATGCAGATTTGTTGTAGAGCTTCCAATACAGAAAGATGAGGCCATATAAGTTTAAGAAAAACAGATAGAGGAGGAATTACATGACATTTTATCAGGAATTGCAGTTAAATCAGGCAGGTTCTAAAAATCTGTTGAAAAAGAGTGAAACAGTGAAAGAAAAATCATATCATATACTGGTATATTTGGTAAAGATAGCTGTTACAATGGCATTTTGTTTTTTATTTGTTACTATTTTCAGTATCTTATTTGGAAATGAGAATAGTATTGTGGGTGTAGTAGTTTTATTATGTCTTATGGTATTTCGAAATGCGGATCTGGGGATCCACACCGGACAATCTACGATGCTTTTAGCTTTGTTCTTTGTAATTATGACTGTATGTCCGCATTTAGCAAACCAGCTTTCACCGGTACTTGGAATGCTGTTAAACATTGCTGCACTGGCAGTGCTGATTCTGTTCGGATGTCATAACCCATTCATGTTTAACCAATCCACATTGGTTCTTGGTTATCTGTTATTGTATGGATATGATGTAACAGGAAAAAGTTATCAGATGCGATTAACCGGAATGGCATTAGGTGCAGCACTTACCTGCTTCGTATTTTATCAAAATCATAAAAACAGAATGTATAAAAGAAATTTGAATGATTTGGTACAGGAATTTGATATATCTTCTTCCAGAACAAAGTGGCAGTTATGTCAGATCATATGCGTACCGGCAGTACTCTGCATTGCGGAACTCTGCAATATGCCACGGGCAATGTGGGCTGGAATTGCGGCAATGTCAGCAATCTTACCATTTATGGAGGATATGCAATACAGAGTCCGCAAAAGGATTGTCGGAAATATTGCAGGTGTAATATGCTTTACAATACTATATTTTCTGCTTCCGTCATCCATCTATACATACATAGGAATCCTTGGCGGAATTGGTGTAGGACTTTCTGCAAAATATGGCTGGCAGGCAGTATTTAACACATTTGGTGCTTTGGCCATTGCTACAGAGAGTTATGGACTAAAAGGAGCAGTTGGTCTTAGAGTGATTCAGAATGTTTTTGGCGTTGTATTTGCATTAATATTTTGTTCTATGTTTTATTGGCTTATGTCGAAAAAAAAGGAAACAGTGGTAACCGTGGCTGCAAAATAACGTGGGTTAGAAAGAAAAAAGGTTAATCCGGAGATGGCAGCTTTGCTGACGAGTCTGGCAAAGAGTATAAAGATGTAAGGGAAAATGTAAGATCTGTTGAGGAACTTTAATCTCCATAGCTCCATAACTGCTGTTCACACGTTTTCGCTTGTAGCCATTGCGATAATCGTCATTGTCCGAATGCTCGGATTTCTCATATCCAAGATGGTCATCCATTTCAGCTTCCATCATTTCTTTGATGGTCCCGCCTAAAAGACCTGGATATCTTCAGCTGTCTGAATATCATATTCCTCCAAAAGCTGATGAATGATGTTCCGTTTTCCTTCTGTCATTTGTACCCTGTGTACAGGTTTCTTTTGTCTTGCCATAATAAAAGGCCCTCCTATGATTCTATTTTATCATAGAAGAACCTTCTAAATACTATTTTACAGAAAAAGTTTCACACTCTCGCTTACGCTGGTTTAAGTATAAATTTATGTATCATGAAAAAGAAAAGGCAGCCACAGGGTTAGAACCTGTGACTGCTAAACCGTTTTTGCCCAATCCGTATTTGGATTACTTCGACAAACTTGAAGTTAGCGATTTCTTTTTCCGGTATTCTCTGTCCCACGGATTTCCTCATGATAGAAATAATTTACGATCACCGGATGCCCCTGCGGGACTCTGCCATAAGGCATTTCATTATCCACAAAGGCACAATCATACTTCTTAGCCATTTTCTCAGCTTTTACTTCAAGTGCTTCAAAGTAGCTGCGGTTATGCTTGTTATAGATCTCGTCGTAAAGTGGTACAAGATCAGGATATTTTCCGGCGATATAATCCATAATTGTCTTTTTGAAACCGCCTCGAAGATTGAGATTTTCGAGCCAGAACAGATCGCACTGATCCTTTACCCGCTCAAAGATTGCTTCAAAATCCGTGATGCCGGGGAATACCGGGGATACGAAACAGACTGTACGGATACCTGCCTTATATACCTGCTTCATAGCAGCGATACGGTGCTCAATGCTTGAAGCAGAATCCATATCGTTCTTGAAATTTTCATCTAGTGTGTTGATCGACCATGAAACGGTTACACGTCCAAGCTTCTTCAACAGATCAATATCCCATACCACAAGATCCGACTTTGTGCAGATCAGAATATCTGCGTCACTGCCGATCAGCTGCTCCAGAAGTTTTCTGGTATTCCCGAATTGCTCCTCCTGTGGATTGTAGCCATCTGTCACAGAACCGATGACCACCCGCTGTCCGGCATATTTCTTCGGATTTTTAATTTCCGGCCAATGCTTCACATCAAGGAAAGTGCCCCATTCCTCCTTGTGCCCGGTAAAGCGCTTCATAAAAGAAGCATAGCAATACTTGCAGGCATGTGTACAGCCCACATAGGGATTGACCGAGTAACCGCCTACCGGCAGACTAGACTTAGTCATGATATTCTTTGTTTCCACCTCACGAATGAGGATTCCATTTATTACTTCTTCCATGATTTCTGTACCTCTAACACTTTATTAAATTCTTCCGGCATTTCCTGAATCATATTTTCATCCCCTATGATAGGGACAAGGTCTTCCTTCATAAACACCGGAATGCCGAGCTTATGTGCCTGGTCCGTCAGAGACCATGCCCATTCCGGCTCTGTATGAATCTTCCTGCTCTGAGCTCCGGTCATGGTGCCGACAACGATCCAATTGATTCCGGAAAGGTCAACTGTGCCGGGATCGTCGAATAACGGCTCAAAGGTAACATGGTAATGTTTTGCTCTGACGTTTTTCCGAAGGGCGTCGATACGCCACAGTTCTGCTTTCCTCGTCACCGTAACGCCAAACCATGCGTTTTCCAGATCGGTATCAAAATCCAGCAAATCAGGTCGCTTGGTAAGGAACAGGAACTGATGCTGTGGATTTTCACGGATCTTTGCAAATACCTCGTCTCTCCATTCCGGCTTCCATCCGGAGAGATCGCTCGTCCCGGTAAGAAGAAAGTTCTGCGGACGTTTCTTTTCCATCATCTTGAGCTTACTCGGAAAGAATTCAGGGTCAGCGAAGTCATCAATCATATGCCAGCGTTTCACGTTGTTGCGGGCATAGCAATATGTACACCCCACTGTGCAGCCGATGATGATATTCATGTTCTGAATCTGATCTTTGATACAAATACTCATGACTTCTGCCACTCCTCAAGATTTTTTCTGATGCGGTCGAGGCATTCCTCAAACCGGGTAATTTCTTCCTCTGAAAAACCTTTGTAGTAAATACTGCCCATCTCATCAGATACAGAATCGTACTCGCCCTTTAAGGTATGTGCTTTCTCAGTCAGAAACAGGAGCGTTTTCCTTTTGTCCGTTTCAGACTGAACACGGCTTATCAGCCCTTGATTTTCCATTCTTTCCAGCATCGTAGTAAGAGATGTTATCGCTAATCCGCATTTAGTCGAGAGTGACCTGATTGAAATACCATCCTTCTGCCACAGCACATAAAGAATACGCCCCTGGGCTCCATTAAATGCATCAATATTCTTTTCACTGAGAATCTTTTCGAAAATCCGGTCTCCAAGCTGTTTTATTTTGGTAACAAGAAATCCTCCATTCATTTCCATACAAAAGCTCCTATATAGTAGTTTATTAAAAACATACTATATAGGAGCTTTATTGTCAACAGTTTATATGTCTTAATAGGTAAATTCCGTTTTTTCAATTCTCCAAACTGGAATTGTTCAAGCTTTTCAAATACTAACGTCCTTAATTCTGTTCAATAATTGATTTATAGTAGTTACCAAAGTCAGCAAGTGAATTAACAATTGGAAGCATTTTTGTTCCGAGTTCCGTTAAGCCGTATTCAACTCTCGGTGGCTGCTCATGGTAATCGTAGCGATATGCCAGCCCATCACTCATCATTTGTCTTAAACTATCTGTCAAAACCTTTTGTGAAATACCATCTATACTTCGTTGTAGCTCATTGAATCTCCATGGACGCTCTTTTAAGTTACGCAAAATCAGCAGTTTCCATTTTCCTCCGATAAGAGATACTGCTGTTGCAACTGGGCATTCCGGTAATTCTTCTTTTGCTCGCATAATTCTCACCTCCGAGTCTATTGTAACACATTCATTTTTGAGTGTACAGTTACAAAAAGGTGCGTACTTGTTTTTGTATGTGTCTCACACTATACTAATACCAAGCAACCAGAAACTAAAAATTAACTATGGAGGTTATTATGGCAAATTACACAAAAACAACTATTGGAAAGGAAAACCGAATTGAGCTGCATGAAAAGTTGTCTTTAACAGGTGCAGAAATCAGTTTAAATGAACTACCTGCAGGAGCAAATGTCCCATTTGTTCATTCTCATAAAGAAAATGAAGAAATCTATGGAATTCTTTCAGGTAACGGCAAAGCCATAATTGATGGAGAAGAAATTAGCCTTTCAACTGGAGACTGGCTAAAAATCACACCTGCTGCAAAGCGTCAGTTTTTTGCATCCGATATTTCTGGAATTACTTATATCTGCATTCAGGTAAAAGAAAATTCTCTGGAACATTTTACAGCAGAGGATGCCGTAATCGGCTAATTAAAAGTATTTATTTACAAAAATGCACAGTTCACGATAAGCTAAGAACTGTGCATTTCTTTTTTGTTCAATATTACGTTTTCTCAATTTTTCAAACTTGAATTTTCTTATGCTCCTGTTCTATTTTACAACCACAGTGTGGACAATATTCTTCACTATTTATAGGTACAACCCTTAATGATTTGCCACAGAATGGACATTGATTTTTGATTACAATTATGATTAACCTATTATAAGTTATGCCACTTCAATTTTTGCAAATATCATCCAATCTGCAATACATGAAATTAAAATAACTATTCCTAAAAATGCAGGTACTCCTGCAAATTGTTCTAAATAATTTGAATGAATTCAATATTATGCTTTTTTCTCCTTAAATGGCTTCAGAAAGATCACCCATCCAAAGATCAGCAGATTCATTACCAGTGCAACAGGAATATCTCCCCAGTGGATTTGCTGATTCTGAAGTACATCCGCAGAGTACGTTCCTGAAAAAACTACCACCATATTATTATTCAGAAAATGAATAATTATCGGGACCCAGATATTCTGGGTTTTCATATAAGTATATGCCATAAAAATCCCCAGTGAAATACAGGTAACAAACTGGCTTGCCAGAGCCGCCAGCCCCATATCCGGCGTAGTGTAATAGAAGAAGTCTATTGGTAGATGCCATACAGCCCACACACAGCCCAAAAGGATTACGCCGCCTTTTAGTCCAAATTTTTTCTGAAGAAGAGGCTGAAGATAATATCTCCATCCGTATTCTTCTCCAAAGAATGCCACTACTGACAGGAAAAAGTTTACCAAAACAGTAAAAAATATGATCCAGGTAGTAGGATTTGCCATTATTTTGCCAAATTCAGAAAGCTGGCCGCTCAGAGCACAGGCAATCACAAATCTGAGAAGATATAATCCAATAAACAACAGGATCATACGAATAGATATATTCCAATGTTCGCTGTTCAGTCCATAGGATCTGCGCTTTTCTTTACCGGATTGCAGAAGAAGAATCCAGAAAATAACGCTGCCACCTATTATAACGTAATTCATGATCGGTGCCCACTGAGAATATGGCATGCTCATCAGATCTCTATTTTGGGGAGCCAGAACAGAAGCCGCCGTGCAGACAACCAGCACCGCCGTGAGAGCTACAAAGAATATGTAAAAAGCCGTTGGAAGATTTTTATCTCCTTTTTTGGTAATTAAATAAGCCATCATCACACCTGCTGCTGGATACAGCATCTGCGCATTTGGAAAAGCGCTGAGATCAAGACCTTTTCCATAGCTATACCACATCAGAAGTCCCATTACATATGTGATTCCGTATGCTATAATCACATAGATCAATAGCTGTTTTTTCTCTGTTTGCATAAATTTCATAATTTCCTCCTTGCAACTTCAAAGTTATTTACTTCTCTTCATATTTTTTAACGATAACTAAACTATAAGCAGCCATAATTACAATTGTTTCCACCATCACACCAATAACCGACAACAGAACGTATGGTGTATTTTGATCATCTAACAGCGGAATTCCTAATATAACAAAAATGATTCCATAGATTATAAACAATAGTCCGCTCGCACGATTGTAACCTTTAACATCTTTTACTTTTATTGTTTCGGTATTAGCCCAGAATCCAACGGGATTCTTAGAAAACATATCTTTTATTCCTAATCCAATTATAAACACTCCCAAAAGTGACCATATAACAAACCCAATCATATTGTTTCTCCTTACAAACCGCATTAAAACCATAATGAGACACATTCTTGTATTTCCCAAAATCGAGATTTACTAATTCTACAAATCCCGATTTGTTTAACCTCTTAAAATCTTTTTCTTTACAAACATGGAAATTAACTCTGCTACAATTCCTAAGAGCAAAT
>NZ_JBBMFC010000058.1:0-7144 GCF_040096225.1 Hominiventricola aquisgranensis
TAATTATACCAAAAAATCGCTCAGACCTCACGGTCTGGGCGATTTTTCTGTCAGGGGAGTTTTTTTACAGCCCCTTTTCTGTTGAGGGGAAAATACCGAAAAATCTTGACTAGAAGCTTTCAGAAGATTAAAATATACACGTATTTGATAGGAGGTGTAAATCTATGGACAGTTGCGATAGTACGGGACGAAGTACGAACTGCGATGGCAGATATCATAAGACGCAGAGGCAGTTGCCCATGGAGCATCAGTAGACCTCTGACTAATTTCACATGTCTTTGAATATAACCATCGCGTAAATTCCTATACTATACAGCCGGAAATGTAAGTGTGCTTTTGGAGAGAGCGATGGTTTTTTTATGCCCTTTTGAGACCAATAGAGGAGGCGAAAGACATGGATAAAATGGTTCAGAAACCAAATTATGTAGAAGAATTGCTGGAAATCTTACGCAGCTCCCTGGCGGCAGATGAGCTGCAGGATCAGATTTCCGATTATCATGAGAGTGACATTGCGGATGCATTTGAGCAGTTGACGGAGGAAGAGAGAAGACGTTTATATCCGTTGCTGGGACCGGAATGGATTGCTGAGATTTTTACTTATATTGAAGATCCGGATGAATACCTGAAGGAACTGGATCTTGGACAGGCAGCACAGGTGTTGTCTTACATGGACTCGGACGATGCAGTGGATGTCCTGGATGAGCTGGATGATACCACCCAGGAAAAACTGGTCGGCATGATGGATGAGGAATCCAGCCATGACATTAAGATGCTGCAGTCTTATGAGGATGATGAAGTCGGTAGTCTGATGACAACCAATTTTATTGTGATCCATGAGAATCTGACCATCCGCCAGGCCATGAGAGAACTGATCCGGCAGGCGGGTGAAAATGACAATATATCTACTGTTTACGTAATAGATAAGAATGATCAGTTCTATGGTGCTATCGATCTGAAAGATCTGATCATTGCAAGAGAGAAGGATGCACTGGAAGATATCATCAGTACATCTTATCCGTATGTAACAGATCATGAGAAGATTGATGACTGTATCGAGCAGATCAAGGATTATGCGGAGGATTCTATCCCGGTTCTGACAGAAGATAAACAGCTGATCGGTGTCATTACGGCACAGGACTTGGTTGAAGTAGTCGATGATGCCATGGGCGAGGATTACGCAAAGTTGGCAGGTTTGACCGCTGAGGAAGATCTGGAGGAGACTACCACCGAGAGTATGAAAAAGAGACTTCCGTGGCTGGTTATTCTGCTGTTTCTTGGACTGGCAGTATCCACAGTGGTTGGTATATTTGAGACCGTAGTGGCCGTGCTCCCTATTGTTATGTGTTTTCAGTCATTGATCCTTGATATGGCAGGAAATGTAGGCACACAGTCACTGGCTGTTACCATTCGTGTGTTGATGGATGAGAATCTGACTGCGGGTGAGAAAGTGGGACTTGTATTTAAGGAGATGAAGGTCGGATTTTTCAATGGATTGTTCCTGGGAATCATGGCATTTATCTTTATTGGACTGTATATCTGGCTGCTGAAGGGCAATCCGGTAGTCCATGCATTTGTGATCTCCGGCTGCGTCGGATTTTCATTGATGGCGGCAATGGTGATTTCCAGTTTAGTGGGAACTTTGATTCCGATGTTTTTCCATAAGATCAAGATTGACCCGGCTGTTGCGTCTGGTCCTTTGATCACTACCGTCAACGATTTAGTAGCTGTTGTGATCTACTATGGTCTGGTGTGGATTCTGCTGATTCATTTCTTACACATGGTATAATGGAATCATATAAGGAATAGCACCATCTCGCAGAGAAGGCTTTGCGGGCAGAGATTTGAATAGCGATAAATTGAGAAGGACAGTCGAAAAATCGGCTGTCTTTTTTCTTATATGGGATCAAACAGAGTATTACTACGTCTAATGAATGTAAGGAAGGAGGAGAAGCAATGCAGGAAAAGGAACTGCTGCAGTTGATCCGAAAGGCGCGATCCAAGGATCCGGACGCATTTTCCAGTCTGATCTATTTCTATATGAAGGATCTGTATCGGGTGGCCATCTCAATCCTCATGAATGACGAGGACGCAGCGGATGCGATTCAGGATACGATTCTTGGCTGCTGGGAGAAGCTGCATACATTGAAGCAGGAGAAATATTTAAGACCTGGTTGACCAGGATCCTGATCAATCACTGCTATGATATGCGGAAGAAGCAACAACGGATGACAACCATGGAGGATTATGAGGAACCTGTAGCGGAGGATCAGTACAATGTGGAACTGAAGGAAGCATTGGGGCAGTTGGATGAAAAATACCGGATCGTGATGGTTCTATATTATAGCGAAGGATACCAGACAGGCGAGATCGCGGAACTATTGGAGATACCGAGAAGTACAGTGCAGACCAGGCTTCAGCGGGGAAGGGAAAAGCTGGAAACCTATTATCGTTGACAGAAAGGAGCAGGACAATGAAAGAAGAGAAAGATATTCTGAATAGGGACGTGGAGATTCCGGAAGTGGTATTTAGAAAAGCAGATGCGGCGCTGAATCAGATTCGGGCAAATACAGGATCCACAAAAGCAACCAGAAAAGTAACTCGTATACAAGGAAGAATCCATCATGTGCAGGCGGCTGCAGTGGCATGTGCGGTACTGATCGGAGCAGGAGGAATCACTGCGACGGCAGCAGTCATTCACCACCTGTGGAGCCGCGGTATGCAGGCAAATATTCAGGCAACAGAAGAACAGCAGAAAAATCTGACGGATCAGGGAATGGTGACGCAGTTTGATCAGGCATATACTTCAGCAAATTCAGATTTGACAGGCA
Organism: Hominiventricola aquisgranensis; assembly: GCF_040096225.1. Classification (NCBI taxonomy): domain Bacteria; kingdom Bacillati; phylum Bacillota; class Clostridia; order Lachnospirales; family Lachnospiraceae; genus Hominiventricola; species Hominiventricola aquisgranensis. Next base: position 2,829 of record NZ_JBBMFC010000058.1, read on the forward strand.
TGGAAGTGACATCCGAAGGAATTACAGTGAAACCGATGGAAATGATCGCTGATGGACATTTTGTACATCTGTCTTTTCAGGTGGAAGGGTATGATCTTCCAGATGGAGAAGAACCTTTCTTTGAAACGATGAAAGTATATACAGGAGACGAGGAAACAGCAGAAGACAGTTTCGTTAATATGAACGGAAGTTTTTACAATGGAATTATCTGTGATGAAAACGGAAATCCCGTATATGAAGATGGAACGCCACTTACAGTTGATGAAAATGGAACGACAATAGAACGATATAAAGCGGAAGATGGAACATTGGAATATGTGATGACTTTATATAAGCCAGATCCAGAAGAAAGTCTTCTGGGGCAGATGCTCCATGTTCAAATGGAAAATCTTGGGACCGTGAAGAAAACAATGTTTATGAATGGAATCGAAGGAACCTGGAGCTTTGATATCCCGGTCAGTGGAAAAGATGCTGCACAGACCTATGAGCTAAATGCACCTCTTGAAAATGCAAATGTGACGGTACTCTCAGCGGCACTTTCACCCATTTCCGTTCGAGTCGATTACGAAGTGACCGGTGAGATTCAGGCACAGGAAGATGACAATGGATTGCCGGAAGTTGGTGGAGTAGTATTGAAGGATGGAAGCCGTCTGCTCTATCTGCTCAACGGAGGTCAGATTGGTTATCAGGACGACACACATGCCTATGAGATCTCTTCCTTTGACCGGGTGATTGATGTGGATCAGGTGCAGTCCCTGCTGTTTCGGATTCACGCAGGAGATTCCCCTGAAAAATACGTTTCGGTTGATTTGAAATAAAAAAATATATATGGATTGACAATGCTGGTCGGCTATTGTAGACTAAAGAAAAAGAGAAGGTCTACAATAACCGACCTTTTGCGCATGACAGATACAGGAGGAGTCCATATGGAGGAATACAGACTTTGTAACAGCGATTACCGATTTATGACACTGGTGTGGGAACATGGTCCCATTGGTTCGGGGGAACTGGTCAGACTGTGCGCAGAGTATCTGGGTTGGAAGAAATCCACTACCTATACGGAGATCAAGCGGTTGAGCCAGAAGGGCGTTCTGAAAAATGAAAATGCATTAGTAACACCGCTGGTGACCAGAGAAGAGGTACAGGCGAAAGAGTCTGATGAGTTTGTGGAGCGGACCTTCGATGGTTCGCTGCCGGGATTCCTGACCGCTTTTTTAGGTGGGAAAAAATTGTCCCGCCAGGAAGCAGAGGACTTGAAAGCATTGATTGACAATTATCAGGAGGAGGGATGATATGCTGGAAATGATCTTTGCTCAGATTCTGAAGATGAGTTTGACTGCGGGTGTCTGCATTATAGTTGTGAGCATGCTTCATCTGGTATTTCACAGAATCCCGCGGAAATATCTGTATGCACTGTGGATCGTGGTGGCATTTCGCCTGATCTGTCCGGTGTCGGTCAGTACACCGGTGGGATTGGTTTTGATGGGGAATGTAGGTCAGATTGAACAGACGAGTGTGACAGATGAGCTGGTGCAGAGTGAGCAGGCAGAGGCCGGGGATGTACAGAAGGCGGTTGATTCGCATGTGACAGGAACTATGCAGGGTGAATCGGTGGTTGGAGATGGAGATTCCGTAACAACTGCTCAGAATAATATGACCGACAAAACAGCTATGCAGGACAACACGACAGGAACCGCCCAGAGCACTGCATCCAACGTGAGCACTGACAACACTGCCAACGACCAATTAATGTTACATCTCCTCTCCCGTATCTGGCTTACGGGCATGCTCCTTTCTCTCATCTACTTGCTATACAGCTATCTGAAAACAAGACGCAGATTAAGTCATGCAGTGCTGGCAGAGGATACGACCAGTGAGCGACTGATCCATACGGGCTGGAGATTAGCGCCGGTCTATGAATGTGACGAGTTACCGTCCCCATTTGCCATGGGAATTTTTCATCCGGTAATCTATATTCCTTTCGGACTGGAAGCGTGCCGCCGGGAAATGATCCTTCTGCATGAGCAGTATCATATCCGTCGCCGGGATCATCTGGTGAAATTATTTGCAAGTGTTTTGTTGGCAGTGTACTGGTTCCACCCATTGGTGTGGCTGAGTTGGGTGATTCTGTGCAGAGATATGGAGATGAGCTGTGATGAGAAGGTACTGGAACTGCTGGGAAGTGAGCAGCGGAAAGCATACAGTCTGGCCTTACTTCAGTTTGCGTCCGGAGAATCGGTAGGATATGTGCCGCTTGGTTTCGGCGAACCAAACGTAAAGAGTCGGATCAAACATGTGCTGAGATTCAAAAAAGCAGCAGTGGGAACCGGTGTTGTTGGTGTGGTCATTCTTATTGCAACTATCCTTTTACTGGGAAGCAACCGTCAGCAGAATATCAGAGATTCTGCCAATACAGATACTGCGAGCAGTGCACAGGAAAATGCAGACGAGACACAGTCAGACAGTTCGAACGTTTCTGATGCAGCAACGCTTCTGTATAGTGTAAAAAATCCTTATGTGGGTGATATTTCTGCTGATGGCAAGGTGCTTCGAGCCATTGAAGAAGTGAGACCTGGTTCTGTATATGCAGGAAAGACAGAACTGCAGACATCAGAGGAGCCATATGAATATCATTTTCTGCTGGAGCAGAACAAAGAGACGCTGAAAGTGAAGACGGGAACGGAGGAGTCGAAACTGAATCAGGAGATGTCCAGAACAGCCGTGCTCATGCTGGCACTGATCGACAATCTGGGAGAAGTCCAGTGGAATTATGCTTTGATTGCAGAAGATGGAACCGAGAACGATGTGCTATACACCTCGTATGTGGATATTGACAGTGCACAGCAGTGGCTGGGTGTGGATAACATCAAAGCTTACGCAGAGTCCCCGGAGAAGATGCAGGAATTTCTGAATCTGCTGGATACGGTCAGTGGAGATGCCATAGAAGGTGCAAATACAGAGATTGACGGAACCGCATCGATCACTCACAGGGAAGGCTTTCAGAATGCAACGCTTCATTATTATGTGCCAAAATCATCAGAGGGTATCGTGACTACAACGGGTATTTACACGGAGGAAGAAGCCAAGGCCCATGCCCAGCGGGCGGTGCAGGAGATCTATGACCTGACTGGTTTTCAGGTGACCGAGTGTTATTATTACGCTTATGACTTTAGAACTATTGATCTTGGCATGTCAGAGGATGATCTGGAACACAGCAGAGTCTTCTATTCCCGTTGTTTTGCAGATCTTCCGGGCGATACCACATCCATTGCGTCCGCATATCTGGCAAATGCACAAAAAGTATGGTATTCACCCGTAAAAATGATGATTTTACCGGACAGATATGATATGATGTCCGAGGGTGAAAAAGCAGTGTGGTTCGTGACCCATTCTGGTCAGTATAATGGTCAGAAAGTCTATGCAACCTATCAGGATTATGCTGACCAGCCAGAGACTTGGACAGTAGTGATGGATGATGAGACTGCATATGAGATTACCCTGGAGGCTGACACTAACAGCTTTTCGAATCTGACGGGACCTTATCCGGATGGAAATATCCGGCATTGATCAATCTTGGATTGATTAGTCCACTGACAGTAAGAAAGTACATGTGTCAGGTTAAAATCATATGACTTACGAGGAGGACAGAACAATGAAGAAATACTTGATGATGCTGGCAGCAGGATTGCTGACTGTTTCTCTGGGAGGCTGTGCAGTCGTTACGGACAGCTCGCAGACAGACAGTGTCGAGGTAGAGGAAGTTGCGGAAGAGGCGAAAGATGATACAGAAAAGAATGATACGGAGCAGGAAGAGACAGATGAACCTGCATGGTATGGAAGCTGGAAGATCATAGATGTGAAGGCAGCAGCAGTCAGTGCATTGGCAGAAGAAGAGGTTGAAAAATATAAGGATCAGACTGTGACCTACGGAGAGACAACGGTTATGGTTGGAGATACTTCTTATGAAATTGAAGGTTATGAGACTATGTTGGACGTATATACTCAGGACAGCATGGCACAGGACTATAAAGCTGATTTAAGTGACTGGTGGAATGGCGCCGGTGAATTATCCTTTGTACAGGTACTGGCAAATGATGATTTCTTCGGAAGTGTATTCTTCGCAACTGATAATGAAGAGCTGTGGATCTACTGCGATGGCGTATTTTTCCGGGCAGAGAAAGCAGCATAAGAGAAACAGGATAAATAAGAAGACAGGCGGAAATGGTGAAAGGTTTCCAGCGAGACCGTTTCAAGTTTTGTGTAAACGTTAAAAACTGATATAAGATTTGTGAATAGTTACAAATGGGCAGAGCCGA
>NZ_JBBMFC010000059.1:0-6801 GCF_040096225.1 Hominiventricola aquisgranensis
AGAAACGGATAAAAGAAAAGTTGGGATGGATGAGTCCTGTTCAATACAGGCTCCATCTTTTAGCTGCATAAAGAAAAACGAGACGACCGAAGTCGCCTCGTAAAAGTCTAACTTTGAGGGGTCACCTCAAAGATAGCTGCCGTTCAGCGTTTTATTTTATGCGTATTACTGAGCAAGATAAGATATCTGAAAATAAAAGTAAGAATATCAAAATTGATAAAAAATAGTAAAAAATCATACTAGAAAAACGGATAAAAATCTGCGATAATGAATCTATCAAAGACGTGGGGTTTCTTCAGGGGAAGAAACAAAAATAAAGAGACACAAGGGGGAAAACACATGAGAGTCGGCTGCGTAAAAGAAATCAAAAACAATGAATTTCGAGTAGGTATGACACCTGACAACGTGAAGAATTATGTGAGAGCGGGTCATGAGGTGTATATCGAACGCGACGCAGGAGTTGGATCTGGTTTTACTACGGAACAATATGAGAAAGCGGGAGCTCATATTCTGGATCAGGCAAAGGATGTATGGGATAAGAGTGAGATGATGATCAAGGTAAAGGAGCCGTTGAAAGAAGAGTATGGCTTCTTCCATGAGGGACTGATCCTCTATACTTATCTCCATCTGGCAGCAGACAGAGAACTGATGGATGCTATGCTGGCAAGCAAAGTAAAGGGTGTTGCGTATGAGACCCTGATCGAGCGTGATGGAAGTATTCCGTTGCTGGCGCCCATGAGTCAGATCGCAGGAAGACTCAGTATTCAGGAAGGTGCAAAATATCTGGAGAAGCCGTTCGGTGGTTCCGGTGTTCTGTTAAGTGGTGTTCCTGGAACTCCGAAGGCAAAGGTTGTTATCCTCGGCGCAGGTTCTGTTGGAACCAATGCCTGCAAGATCGCAGTCGGCATGGGCGCAGATGTAACGATCATGGATATCAATCTGAAGAGGCTGGCATATCTGGATGATATTTTTGGTGCACGGATCCAGACGCTGGTAAGTACCGATGCGGCTGTGGAAGCAGCAGTTTCCAATGCAGATCTTGTGATCGGCTGTGTACTGATTCCTGGTAAGGCGGCACCGAAGCTGATGAAGAAAGAATATCTGAAACATATGAAACCGGGCAGCGTGATTGTGGATGTGGCTGTGGATCAGGGCGGATGCTGTGAGACCACCAAAGTTACCTACCATGATGATCCGACTTTCGTAGTGGATGGAGTGGTTCATTACTGTGTAGGAAATATGCCGGGAGCGGTTCCGTATACTTCCACTATTGCACTGACCAACGCAACCCAGAGCTATGGCCTTCAGATTGCAGCAGCTGGTCTGGAGGAAGCATGCAGAAAGAACAGCGTGATGTATTCTTCAATCAACACGTATGATGGCATGATCACCTGTAAGAATGTGGCAGATAGTTTTGGAATGGAATATAAAGATCCTGCAGAACTGATCAAATAAATAAATATCCGACCTGGATGAACAGGGCAGATCGTTTTCTGAGAAAAAGGAACGGTCTGCCCGTTCTTTTTGCCAGATTCATTGTAAAAATCAAGGGCGTGTGTTAAAATGAGCACATTGGCGGCAGATAGGAGAGAATTTCATGGCTGTGATAGATTCATTTTGCGCAAAAGATACGTATGAACTTGGAGAAAAAATAGGACAGATGGCAAAGCCGGGGATGGTGATTTCACTGACTGGTGATCTGGGAGTGGGAAAGACTGTATTTACCCAGGGACTTGCAAAAGGGCTGGGCATTGAAGAACCAGTCAACAGTCCTACATTTACGATCGTGCAGGTGTATGAGGAAGGGCGGCTTCCCCTGTATCATTTTGATGTATATCGGATTGGCGATATTGAAGAGATGGACGAGATCGGTTATGAGGATTATTTCTATGGAGAGGGCGTATGCCTGATCGAGTGGGCAGATCTGATCAGAGAGATCCTGCCGGAACAGATGTGCCGTGTGACTATTGAAAAAGATCTGGAAAAAGGTTTTGATTACAGAAAGATCACCCTGGAAGGATTCAAGGGGATCGAAGAACAGGAGGCATAACCGAATGGAGACATCCAAAAAAATACTTGCACTGGATAGTTCAGGACTGGTAGCCAGTGTGGCGGTTGTGGAAGGTAACAGCACATATAGTAATCTGCTGGCAGAATATACCGTGAATTATAAAAAGACACATTCTCAGACCCTGCTTCCCATGCTGGATGAAATTGCGAATATGACAGAGCTGGATCTGACAACCATTGACGCAATTGCGATCGCAGCAGGTCCGGGTTCCTTTACCGGACTGAGGATTGGATCTGCCACGGCAAAGGGTCTGGGACTGGCATTGAAAAAACCGTTGATCTCCATTCCTACGGTGGATGCCCTGGCATATAATCTCTATGGGACGGACCGGTTGATCTGCCCAATCATGGATGCCAGAAGAAATCAGGTGTATACAGGCATTTATGAATTTCGTGGAAATACCATGGAAGTGCTGGAGCCACAGATGGCAGTGGATATTGAAGTGATTGCAGAAAAGCTTTGCGAGAGACAGCAGGATGTGATCTTCCTTGGAGATGGAGTTCCGGTATTTAAAGATAAATTGTGCAATGGCCTGATGGACAAGCTACATGATTGTGGAAAAGAATTTTATTTCGCACCAGCCCATGTGAATAAGCAGCGCGCCGGCGCAGTTGGTGCACTGGCCCTTCGTTATCTGGAAGAGGGTAAGACAGAGACCGCAGAAGAGCATCAGCCGGAATATTTAAGAATGGCACAGGCGGAGAGAGAGCGGGCGGAGAAGCTTGCAAAGGGAGAAGGCACATGCTGATCTCTCTGATGAAAGAGGAAGAGATTCCGCAGGTGGCAGCATTGGAGCAGGTGTGCTTCTCTGAACCGTGGACGGAGCAGGGTCTGCGGGAAAGCTTTGCAAGGCCGGAGTATCTGTTTGTGACAGCCACAGAAGATGATCAGATTGTAGGTTACGCTGGGTTGTATCAGGTGTTGGATGAGGGCGATATCACGAATATAGCAGTATTACCGTCTGCCAGAGAAAAAGGAATAGGAACGGTGCTGACCCGTGCACTTATAGAAGCCGGTGAGCAGCGTGCAATCCATGCTTTTACACTGGAGGTCCGCGTGGGAAATGCGGCTGCGATCCATATTTATGAAAAGCTGGGATTTGTCCCGGTGGGAGTCCGAAAAGGATTTTATGAAAAACCAAAAGAAGATGCTCTGATCATGTGGCGCAGACAGATGCCTGCCCAGTAATCCCCTGTTTTCAGGAGTACATGTGCTGGTTTATAATTAGCCTGTACAACGGACGAGGAGGAGAAAACCATGCGGAGTTATGAAAAACAATCAGACAATAAATTAGAAAAAGTGATCTGCAATCGATGCGGACGGGAAATGAAAGTGGTAGGCGGAATCCTTCAGGAAGGAGTGTTTGAAGCTTCTGTTCTGTGGGGATATTTTTCAGACAGGGACGGGGAACGACATTCCTTCGATCTGTGTGAGGCTTGTTATGAGAAAATAATCCATACATTTCAGGTTCCGGTACAGATCGAGGAGCAGACAGAATTGATATAGGAGAGAATATGTTAGATATTTGCTTGCTTGGAAGCGGTGGTATGATGCCGCTTCCCTATCGCTGGCTGACGGCATTGATGGTGCGTTACAATGGGAGCAGCCTACTGATTGACTGTGGAGAAGGAACACAGATTGCGATCAAGGAAAAGGGTTGGAGCTTCAAACCCATTGATGTGATCTGTTTTACTCATTATCATGGAGATCATATCAGCGGTCTGCCGGGACTTTTGCTGACCATGGGAAATGCAGAACGTACGGAGCCTTTGACATTGATCGGTCCCAAGGGGCTGGAGCGTGTGGTTAATGCCCTGCGTGTGATCGCGCCGGAACTGCCGTTTCCTATCATTTATAAAGAGATCAATGGAAATGAAGAGACTTTTGAACTGGCAGACGGTTACCGTCTGAAAGCGTTCCGGGTGAACCATGGAATCCTGTGTTACGGATATACCCTGGAACTGGATCGGGCAGGCAAATTTCAGCTTCAGAAAGCCATGGAGCAGGAGATTCCAAAGCAGTATTGGAGCCGTCTGCAGAAGGGTGAGACTATCACTGACGAGCAGGCAGTCTACACGCCGGATATGGTGCTTGGACCACCTCGAAAAGGTATCAAACTGACTTACTGTACTGACACCAGACCCGTACCGGCCATCGTGGAAAATGCGAGTGGATCGGATCTGTTCATCTGTGAAGGCATGTACGGAGAGAAAGATAAGGATGCCAAGGCCAGGGAGCATAAGCATATGACCTTTTATGAAGCGGCGAAACTGGCAAGAGATGCACAGGTGGGGGAGATGTGGCTGACGCATTACAGTCCATCGCTGACGAGACCGGAAGAGTACATGGACGATGTCCGCAAGATTTTCCCGGCTGCCAAGGCAGGAAAAGACCGGAAATCCGTGGAATTGGATTTTGAAAAGGACGAGTGATAGATATGGAAGAAAAGAAAGATGTGTTGATTCTGGCAATCGAGAGCTCCTGTGACGAGACAGCTGCAGCCGTAGTGAAAAACGGGCGAGAAGTGCTTTCTAATGTGATTTCTTCTCAGATTGCGCTGCACACCCTTTATGGAGGAGTGGTTCCGGAGATTGCATCAAGAAAACATATAGAGAAGATTAATTACGTAATTCAGGAGGCACTGGATCAGGCCCATGTGACCCTGGAAGATCTGGATGCCATTGGCGTGACTTATGGACCGGGTCTGGTTGGTGCGCTTCTGGTTGGAGTTGCTGAGGCGAAGGCAATTGCCTATGCGGCAAAACTGCCATTAGTAGGCGTTCATCATATTGAAGGTCATATTTCGGCTAATTATATTGAAAATAAAGAGCTGGAGCCGCCATTTATCTGTCTGGTGGTGTCTGGTGGACATACGCATCTGGTAGTAGTCAAAGACTATGGAAAGTATGAGATCATTGGCCGGACCAGAGATGATGCGGCGGGTGAAGCCTTTGATAAAGTGGCCCGTGCCATCGGACTTGGCTATCCGGGCGGACCAAAGATTGATAAACTGGCAAAAGAGGGAAATCCAGATGCAATTCATTTTCCGCGGGCAAAAGTGGAAGATGCTCCTTATGATTTCAGCTTCAGCGGTGTAAAATCAGCAGTGCTGAACTATCTGAATGGCTGTCAGATGAAGGGAGAACCTGTTGTGGAAGCAGATGTTGCAGCATCCTTCCAGAAGGCAATCTGTGATGTGCTGGTGGATCATGCGATTCAGGCGGTAAAGGACTATAAGATTCCGAAACTTGCCATGGCAGGTGGAGTGGCATCCAACTCAGCACTCAGAGAAGCTATGAAGACAGCGTGTGAGAAGAGGAATATTCCATTTTATTATCCGTCTCCGATTCTGTGTACGGATAATGCGGCCATGATCGGTGCGGCGGCTTACTATGAGTATATGAATGGTTCCAGAGCAGGGCTGGATCTTAATGCTGTTCCGAATCTGAAGCTGGGAGAGCGATGATGGAGAAAAAAAGATGTACAGCCATTGTGCTGGCGGCAGGCCAGGGAAAGCGGATGGGGACTAAGACACAGAAGCAGTATCTGAATCTTTGCGGTTACCCGGTACTCTGGCATTGCCTTCATACATTTGAAGAGTCGGCTGTGATTGATGATATGATCCTGGTGACGGGAGAAGATCAGATTGATTACTGCCGGACGGAATTTGTAGAAAAATATGGATTTCGTAAGATCTGTAAAATCGTTGCAGGAGGAGCAGAACGCTATCACTCTGTTCTGAACGGACTGCGTGCCATGGAAAAAAATGCCTGTGAAGACGGGTATGTATTCATTCATGACGGGGCAAGACCTTTTGTGGATGAACCTATGCTGGAGCGGGTCTATGCAGATGTGTGTAAATATGAGGCATGTGTGGTTGGCATGCCGGTGAAAGATACGATTAAGATCGCTGATACGGATGGCTTTATCAAGGAGACGCCAAAGCGCAGTCTCGTATGGCAGATTCAGACACCACAGGTATTTTCTGCGTCATTGATCTGCTATGCATATGAAGAGCTGGGCAGACGGGAGAAGGAATTGCTGGATCGCGGAATCCAGATTACTGATGATGCCATGGTGGTAGAGGAGATCTGTGGACGCAAAGTACGTCTGACAGAAGGCTCCTATGAAAATATGAAGCTCACCACACCGGAAGATCTGGAGATTGCAGAGACCTTCCTTCGACGTAAAAACCGTTGATTTCAGGCACTTATAAAGAAACTGTGAAAAAAACGTAAAAAAATGAAAAAATACAGTTGACAAATGAGGGCCATGCTGTTAGAATAACGATTGTCGCTTGTGGAGAGCGCTATGGAGAGATATCGAAGTGGTCATAACGAGGCGGTCTTGAAAACCGTTTGTCCGCAAGGGCGCGTGGGTTCGAATCCCACTCTCTCCGTTCACTCGGAAGAGTGAGACGAGCAATAATATAGAGTCTAATGAATTAGGCATTTTGGAGAAATACCCAAGTGGCTGAAGGGGCTCCCCTGGAAAGGGAGTAGGTCGTTAGTAGCGGCGCGAGGGTTCAAATCCCTCTTTCTCCGCTCTTTTTCATGAAAAGTTGATTGCTTGAAAATCTTCAAAAAAAGATAAAAAAGTTATTGACAAACTGAAAGAGATTTGATAATATATCAGAGTTGCCGCTGAGGCAATGAGATAGAACATGAACCTTGATAATTAAATAGTGCTTTGAAAATCTTCGAAAATTCTTTTGAAAATTTTTAAACGAA
>NZ_JBBMFC010000060.1:0-6786 GCF_040096225.1 Hominiventricola aquisgranensis
AGATCGATAATCTCTGCATTTGTACCGTATCCGAGTGCACGGATCAGCACAGTGATCGGCACTTTACGGGTTCTGTCTACACGAACATAAAATACATCGTTAGAGTCAGTCTCATACTCCAGCCATGCTCCACGGTTCGGGATCACAGTACAGGAAAACAGAAGTTTACCTACTTTGTCGTGATCGATTCCATAATAGATACCCGGTGAACGTACCAGCTGGCTGACGATAACACGTTCAGCTCCATTGATCACGAAAGTACCGGTCTCGGTCATCAGAGGCAAATCGCCCATGAAAATCTCGTGCTCATTGATCTCGTCGGTCTCTTTATTATGAAGACGAACTCTGACCTTCAACGGTGCCGCATATGTTGCATCGCGCTCTTTACACTCCTCGATCGTGTACTTTGCACCTTCCACGTCAAGCGTAAAGTTGGTGAACTCCAGGCTGAGCTTGCCACTATAATCGGTGATCGGAGAAATATCCGCAAATGCTTCACTCAATCCTTCATCCAGAAACCACTGGTAGGAATCGCGCTGAACCTCGATCAGGTTCGGCATATCAAGAACTTCCTTTTTACGGGAATAGCTCATTCTCATGCTGCGTCCTGACTTGGTAGGTTTGATTCTGTTCTTTTCCATTGACATTTCACCCCTTATATATTTACTCACTGCTTTTTCGGTTAAACAATGGCGCCATTTAGGCATGCACCTACGCAGTGATTTATACCCATACCTCACCACAATAGTGCATTGTCCATACTACCATATTTTTTCAAGTATGTCAAATAGTTTTTTTCAAAAACATGAATAAAAAAAGAGGATACCGCATTGCGATATCCTCTCTGAAATCCAACTGAATTATTTAAGAGTAACTTTTGCACCCTCAGCCTCAAGTTTGGTCTTCATCTCCTCAGCCTCAGCTTTGGAAGCGCCCTCTTTGATTACCTTCGGAGCGCCGTCTACTACGTCTTTAGCTTCTTTCAGGCCAAGTCCGGTAGCTTCACGAACAACTTTGATAACTTTAACTTTGTTCGGGCCAACCTCGGTCAGCTCAACATCGAAGGAATCTTTCTCTTCAGCTGCTGCTGCACCGTCTCCAGCTGCTGCTACAACAACGCCTGCTGCTGCGGATACACCAAACTCCTCCTCGCAAGCTTTTACAAGATCATTCAGCTCTAATACAGTAAGCTCTTTGATTGCATCAATAAATTCTGCAGTAGTTAATTTTGCCATTTTTATTTACCTCCAATAATAATTGTATCATTGCCGTCATGCGGCTTTCATAATAGTAATTTCGATTATGCCTCTTTGCTCTCTGCGATCTGATTGATAACGCGTGCAAAGTTTGCGATCGGGCTCTGGATGCTGCCAAGCAGTTTTCCAAGAAGCACTTCTCTGGACGGAACGTTTGCAATTGCAGTCATTCCCTTAGCATCGTAGTAGTTTCCTTCTACAACACCAGCTTTAATCTCAAGTTTCTCTGCTTTCTTTGCAAAGTTAGCAACGATTCTTGCCGGAGCAGTCGCATCAGTTTTAGAGATAGCGATTGCAGACGGTCCTTCGAGATGCTGGGACAGCGGCTCGAACTCAGTTCCTTTGATTGCAAAATTCAGCATAGTGTTCTTGTAAACCTTGTAAACGATGCCTTCTTCTCTCATCTGTTTACGAAGCTGTGTATCCTGCTCTACAGTAAGACCACAATGGTCTACCAGAACAACACCAGCTGCACCTTCCAGATTTGCAGAGATCTCGTCTACAACCGGTTTTTTCAGTTCAACTTTTGCCATGAATGGTTTCCTCCTTATAGATTTTTCAATCGTCGGATAACCTTCCCAGTGGTAAGGATGAAAAACCCCTCTATGCCGCAGACACAGAGGGGTAATCAGTCATTCTCAATCGAATGCATTCCTCGGCAGGCGTTTTAACCTTATGCCTAACGGCACCTGCTGTCTTCGGGCAGTCATCTTCAACTGTTATAAGATATCATAAATATATACGGGATGTCAACACTTTTTTATGCTAACTTCAGCGGGTTAACTTTTACGCCAGCTCCCATAGTAGGTGTCAGAACAACACTCTTCAGGTACTGACCTTTAACTGCTGCCGGTTTTGCTTTGTTGATGGCATCCATAAGCGTCTGGAAGTTGTCCGCTAACTGCTCCTCGGTGAAAGAAGCTTTTCCGATCGGCACGTGGATGATATTGGTCTTGTCAAGTCTGTACTCAATTTTACCAGCTTTGATATCGTTAACTGCTTTAGTAACGTCCATAGTTACGGTACCAGCCTTCGGGTTCGGCATTAAGCCCTTCGGTCCAAGTACACGACCCAGACGTCCTACAACACCCATCATATCCGGAGTTGCAACAACAACGTCGAAATCGAACCAGCCACCCTGGATCTTCGGAACGAGTTCCTCAGCTCCAACGAACTCAGCGCCTGCTGCCTGAGCCTCTTCTGCTTTTGCATTCTTAGCGAATACAAGCACACGAACCTGTTTACCGGTTCCGTGCGGAAGAACTACGGCACCACGGATCTGCTGATCAGCATGACGTCCGTCACATCCGGTTCTGATATGAGCCTCGATGGTCTCATCAAATTTTGCAGTAGCAAGTTTCTTTACGATAGCAACTGCTTCGTCTCTGTCGTACTGAGTCTGCTTGTCATATACTTTAGCAGCCTCAACATATTTCTTACCATGTTTCATAATCTTTTTAACCTCCTAGTGGTAATTGCGGGAATCTCCCTCCCACGTCTGTATGTCAGCAACCGTGTTATTAGTCGTCTACTACAGTGATACCCATGCTACGTGCGGTACCTGCGATCATGCTGATAGCAGCATCAAGGCTTCCTGCAGTCAGATCCGGCATCTTCAGCTCAGCGATCTTCTGAACTTCAGATCTCTTGATCGTAGCGACTTTCTCTTTCTTGGAATTGGCAGCTGCGGTCTTCAGGCCACATGCCTTTTTCAGCAGCACTGCTGCCGGCGGGGTCTTGGTAATGAAACTAAAGCTTCTGTCAGCATATACAGTAATTACAACCGGGATGATCATATCTCCCTGATCTGCAGTACGTGCATTAAACTCTTTGGTGAACTGTACAATGTTCACACCATGCTGACCAAGAGCCGGTCCTACTGGGGGAGCCGGTGTTGCCTTTCCAGCCGGGATCTGTAATTTAATATAACCAGTAACTTTCTTTGCCATAATTCAAGGCACCTCCTTGTGGTGTTTGCGGGAATGTCCCTCCCACTTTTTTTCATGCTACATGTGTTTGATTTCTGTGAAACTAATTTCTACCGGCGTTTCACGGCCGAACAGGTCGACATTGATTGTCGCACTCTGTTTGTTATCGTTGATCGACTGGATCACACCAACGGTATCTTTCCATACACCGCCGATCACGACAACGCTGTCACCCTCCGCAAAGTCAATCTGTACGGATTCGGAATGAATTCCCAGTGGTCTCATCTCTTCCTCTGTAAGCGGAACCGGCTTAGAGCCAGGGCCAACGAACCCAGTCACACCACGGGTATTGCGGACCACATACCAGGTATCATCATTCATGATCATGTTGATCAGAACATAACCCGGAAACATTTTTTTCTGAACGGAACGGCTTGCGCCGTCTTTCAGTTCCACAACATCCTGCATTGGAACCCGAACCTCCAGGATCTGATCTTCCAGGTGTCTGTTTTCGATTGTTTTCTCAATGTTGGCTTTTACTTTGTTCTCATACCCTGAGTAGGTATGAACTACATACCAGCTTGCCTCTGACATAAAATCACCTTTCCCCTGTTACAGTGTTACCAGAATGTCAATCCCATAGGTCATGAGCATATCCAGTATTTTGATAATGAGAGCCAAAGCAACAGAAACGCTGACTACCGCAATAGTCTGTTTTGTAAGTGATTTTTGATCTGGCCAGATAATTTTCTTAAACTCGGCTTTCATGCCTTTGAACCAGCTTGTTTTCTGGGTCTTTGTTGTCTCTCCCATTTTCTCACTTCCCTTTCGTTCCTTGCGGATTACTTCGTCTCCTTATGAAGAGTATGTCTCTTGCAGAAACGACAGTACTTCTTGGTTTCCATTCTGTCCGGGTGATTCTTCTTTTCTTTGGTCATGTTGTAGTTACGCTGTTTGCACTCCGTACATGCCAATGTGATCTTTACGCGCACAACTTTCCACCTCGCTTTTATACTTTTTTTGCTGGTGATTCCTGCGAAAATCACCAATTTTTAGGCATAAAAAAAAAGCCTAAACTTCCATTCGCTTGTCAACTATAACACAGACAACCAAGGTACGTCAAGACTTTTTTCGTATTGTTCACTATTTTCTTCTATCTGCGCAGATTTCTTATCATCTGTTCATATTCATTACAGTCCTGCATCTTCTTAAATGTCTTAAACAACCGCTCCGGTTCTGAAAATTGATACACCTGATAAGACCAGAGTTCCTTCATCTTGAACAGCACATTCCGGTCTCCCATATTTCTCTCCTGATATCCTTCATATACCAGATCATGAAATGCCCAGAACTTTTCAAAAATATCTTTTGAGTCTTTTCCTTCATTATATAAAAGACCCGGATCGCGCAGGAATCCACGACCAAACATCAGCCGTTCCGTCCCCGGAAATCTCTCTGCAAAATTCCGGATCTGCTCTCGTGTATAGAGATCTCCATTATAGCAGAGTGGATTCACGCTTTGCTTTTCTGCCAGCTCATAAAGCTCAAGTCTTGGCACATTTCCATAACCATCCTTCTGCACCCGCGGATGAATGATCAGTTCTTCCATTGGATACTTGTTAAACAACTCCAATAGCGCCGGAAACTCTTCTGGATTCTCTTTTCCAATTCTGGTCTTAACAGAAATCTTTACTTCTCCCGACAGTGCATCAAATATTTCCGTCAAAAATCGCTCCAGTTCCTCCGGCTTTGCCAGAAATCCGGATCCTTTTCCCTTTGTCACTACCGTTTTAGACGGACAGCCAAGATTCAGATTTATTTCTTCATATCCCCAGTCTTTCAGTGCCTTTGCAAGCTTTATAAATCCCTCTGACCTGTTCGTCAGGATCTGAGGCACTGCATAGATGTTCTCATTATGTTCCGGCAGGATTTCCTGCAATTCTCTGGTCTTGAAATCACGTTTCTCATGAGGCTCCAGAAAAGGGATAAAATATTTGTCAAGCCTTCCATATATCTTCGCATGTGCCTGCCGATAGATCCAGGTAGTCACTGATTCCAGTGGTGCCATATAATATTTCACTGTTTTGTCCATTCCGCCTCTTTTCTTACATCATATATAACATAACCATCAACGGCATCGTTACTACGCATACCACGGTAGTCATCACATTGATCGCACTGGCATATGCTGCATCCTGATTGTAAAGCTGTGCCATCTGCGTGATCGTAGCTGCAGTTGGAGTAATTGCCGCAAGTAATGTCACCAGCAAGATCGACCGACTGTCAGGAACCGAAGACAGCGTCCCCCATGTTCGCAAAAAAATTACCGCCACCAGTGGCAGCAGCACCATCCGCGCCAAAACCATACCATAAACTCGTTTTCCGGTGAACAGTTTCTTCCACTCAATATCTGCCAGTGCCATTCCCAACATGATCATACTGACCGGTCCTACGGCCCTTGCCATGGATGTCATCGTATCTGCCAGTACATCCGGCAGCTGAAGTGGTGTCAAAAACAGCACCAGGCCTGCTACAACCGCAATCATATTCGGATTTGTCACGATCTTCTTCCAATTGATCCCTGGCTTTCCTTCCATTACAGACTGCCCATGGCTGAACAGAATCGTCATCTGTACTGCCAGAAATGCTGTTGCGTAGATCTGCCATTCTTCGCCAAGAAGCGCTGCCGCCAAAGGCATGATAATATTTCCTGCATTAGTATAAATCAGTGAACATTTCTCTACAGCACCCAGATGAAAAATCGAACTCAATACTGTACAAATAACAAACAATATGCCATGAAAAACCAATGCCGCTGCCAATGCAAGCAAAAATCCAGACATAACCTCCGGCGTATACTCAATATCAAAGGAATGGATCACCACACTCGGCAACAACAGATATAAGGTTATGACCGACAATGCCTTACTATCCTCTACTTTCAACATTCCCAGCTTCACAACTACAAGTCCGCATCCCATCATCAAAAACAAGACAATAATCTGTTTCATCAATATCAGTGCCATTAGATTGCTGTGCCTCCTAAAACTTCTTCTATCATTGGTTGGTTCAATTTCTCCCCGATTACAATTACCACTTTTTGTCCTTCTGTGCAAGTTGTAAATGTCATCTCATGTCTGGTCGCATTCAGTTCCATCCAATTACCGTCCGGCAATTCAAGAAATCCTTTCACGCGAAAAACATTTCCATAGGAAGCTTCTGCAAATAATTGCTGTACCTTTTTCTCAAGTTCCTGTCTTGTCATCTCCTGATTCATCACACAGACCGACTGGAATCTTTCCTTTTCCGGAAAATGCAGTTTTGTATAGTCTTCCACATGATATCCACTGTTCTGGATCCGTTCCAGATCCTGTTCCGTAAAATCCTCCCAGTTCTTCTCTATGATCTCATCTCCAAACTGTCTGGAGCAATGCACTTCCTGTAAAGCACAGTTCAGATGTGCTCTGGTCTTTGCGATCTCCTCCGGGGATGCGTCCTGACTTCTGCTGAGCACGACGCATCCCGCATTGGCCGCCTCCGATGCCAGCAGATATTCTGCTTCCTCCGATAACGTGTCCTCCAGCTTTGCATTCATGATCGTG
>NZ_JBBMFC010000061.1:0-5892 GCF_040096225.1 Hominiventricola aquisgranensis
TCACTGCTTTGCTCATTCTTCCGTTTCCATCACAATGCTTGATCATCATAAAGATTCCTCCATTCGTAAATTAAAGTTTATGGTATTTGTATTATAACGCATTTATTTGTTTCTGAAAACAGTTTTGTGTTAATATAATACAAATAGACTTTAATGCGATAAAAAATGCAAAAAACAGGCGGATTTACAAAAAATATTAGAATCAATACTGGTTTTGCAAAAAAAAATCATTTCAAAACGCTTAACAACAAAAAAATAAAAGAATAATTATGAGACAATTAACATAATAATATTGACATTTTCAATAAATATATTTATCATACAAATAGACAAATAAAGCAATGAATTTATAAAATTCAATTTTATTTGCAAAATCATATATTTCCTATTTACAAGCTAGGAAAAGTGGGGTATTATACCAACTAACATGAACAACCAAAGGAGGTAAGAGCATGAACGAAAAATGGCGTGAGCTGCATGAGATTTTGAAAAAGGAAGTTGTCCCGGCACTGGGATGTACAGGGCCGACAGCTGTCTCTTATGTAGCTGCAGAAGCCGCAACAGCAGTAGGAGGAACTCCTATCAAAGTTGAAGTGAAAGTTGACCGTCACATCGGAACTAAGAACAGTGATGTCGGTATTCCGGGAACAACTGTAGTTGGCCTGAAAATGGCAGCAGCTCTTGGCGCACTGGCAGGAGATGCGGCTGCAGGGCTGGAAGTTCTTCATAATGTAACACCTGAAGACGAGAAACGGGCACTGGAATTTGCAAAATCTGGAAATGTAATAATTGATGTGGATCTGGAGACTGACATCCTTGGATTGTTTATGGATTGTACGGTTACAACAGACAAAGGTGTTGGAAGAGCTGTAGTTGTAAAGACGCACACAGGTCTGGTGTACAGAGAGGCGAATGGTGTAGTACAGGTTGATAAACCTTATGATCGTCGAGCTTCTATGAATGAGACACATGATGCGATGGCACATTATGGAGTCAAAGACTTCTATGAGTTTGCAACAGGAATTCCTCTGGAAGAGATCGCATTCCTGAAAGAAGCAGTTACGATGAATAAGACTATTGCTCAGACCATTTTTGATGGAACAGCAAAGGGTGCAGGATTTGCAGTATCCATGATGAAACGGGCAGACAATAACATGATCCGTAAAGCAAAAGCCCTGACTTCAGCTGGAGCAGAGGCGCGTATGGAAGGATTCTCTCTGCCGGTTATGAGTTGTGCGACCAGTGGAAATGTAGGTCTGACAGCGTCTCTTCCGCTGATCAGTATGGCAGAAGACCTGAATGCCAGTGAAGAGCAGCTGCTGCGTGCTCTGGCAATGAGCTTCCTGATGACAATCTGTGTGAAGAACAGAATCGGACGTGTATCCTCCATGTGTGCATGCGTAACAGCTGCATCTCAGGGTGTTGCAGCAGGTGCTTCCATGTTACTTGGCGGCGATCTGGCATGCATTGACAGAGCAATCAATAATACAGTCGTAAACATCTTCGGTGTTGTATGTGACGGTGCTCGTCTTGCCTGTGCATTGAAGCTTTCATCTGCAATCGGTATTGCAATTGAATGTGCTATGATGGCAAAGGATGATGTGATGACTCCGGCAGATCAGGGAATCGTAGGAAGTGATGCAGATGATACATTGAACTTTATGGGTGATTTTGCACAGCATGGAATGGCAGGATCAGACCTGGCTCTTTGTAAGGCACTTTATAAGAAAAACGAAGGTAAAGAATAGACCGGCTGCATTGGTATCTGACTTGAAGGGAGGTTTCATATGGAATACTATGACCACATCCAAAATAAAGTTTGGAAAAACATTTACAGAGGGATTGTTACAATACAGAGATTTATCTGCTATGCATGTGCGATCATATTACCGTTGCTCATCACATATCAGGTTATTCTCCGGTACATATTAAAAATGCCGTTGATGGGAATTGAGGAGCTGATGACATTCTTTATCATCTGGCTGTATATGATGGGTGGATCTGTTGCATCAGAACAGAGAAGTCACATTAACTGTGCGATCCTGACATTGTATATCAAAAAAGAAAAGACCATGGCAATTTTCAAATGTGCGAACAACCTGTTCTCCATGATCGTATGTGCCTGGCTGACCGGATGGGCATATTGGTTCTTTGCATATTCATTAAAGCTCTGGAAGACCAGTGATATCTTGCATATTCCGATGTTCTTTGGAGAGAGCTCCATGTTTATCGGACTGGTGTTCATGTTATTCTTCGGAATTATAGAGTTGATTGACAATGTGAAGGATGCAGTCCGGATCTGCAAGAAAGGAACAAACGAGGAGGTGAAAAGCTGATGAGTACACTGGCGATTGTAGGTATTGATGTTATTCTTTTGATTGTTCTTCTGATGCTGAGTGTTCCGCTGCCTTATTGCTTCGGCGGTGCACTGATGTTTATGGCTCTGGCGGGCAATGTATCTATGAAAAGTATGATGCTGTGGGGATATTCCCAGTCCATAGGTACGGTTCTTCTTGCAAGTCCGCTTTTCATCATCGCTGGAACCTTTATGGGAGGCAGTGGTGTTGCAAAGAGACTGCTTGACCTGTGTGATGCGTTTATTGGACGGATCAAAGGAGGTCTTGGTATTGTAAGTATTGTTACCTGTGCAATCATCGGAGCAATTTCCGGATCTGGATTTACCGGTGTGGCAGCAACAGGACCAATCATGATTCCGCGTATGGAAGAACAGGGATATCCGAGAGGATTTGCCACCGCACTGGTAACAGTATCTTCTGTATTGGGACTTCTGATTCCTCCAAGTGCGATCATGATCATCTATGGATGGATCACAGAGACATCGATCCTGGCATGCTTCCTCTCTACAGTTGGCCCTGGAATCCTGGTTACGATCCTGTTCTCTATTATCAATCTGGTGGAGTGCAGAAAGTTTGACCTGACACTGCTTCCGCCGATGACCATGAAAGAAAAGATCGAGATGACCGGAAAACGTACATGGTCAGCAATCCCGGCTATTATGATGCCGATCATTATTCTGGGAGGTATTTACGGAGGCGTATTCACACCGACTGAGGCAGCTGCAGTTGCAGCGATCTACAGTGTTCCGATCGGTCTTTGGGTCTATAAGGCAATGAAGATGAAAGATATCAAGAAGATGCTGTTTGATTCCATCAACTCAGTAGGTGCGATCATGGTTATGATCATCTTCTGTCTGATGCTCAGCCAGACCCTGACCATGCTGCAGGTACCGCAGGCATTGATTCAGATCATCTTCGGTCTTACCAGAAATAAAACGGTCATCCTTATTATTCTGAATCTGTTCCTGTTCGTAGTTGGAATGATCGTGAACGATTCTACTGGTATGCTGCTGTGTGCCCCACTGCTTCTTCCTCTGGTAAAAGAGCTGGGAGTCTCTCCGGTGCATTTCGCAGCAATCATGGGTGTAAACCTTGCAATGGGTGGTGTAACCCCGCCGTATGCAAGTATTCTTTACCTTGGAATGCGTATTGGAAACTGTGAGTTCAAGGATATTTTCGGACCGACCATGAAGCTTTTGATCTTTGGTTATGTTCCAGTTGTATTCCTGACAACATTCTGGCCAGAACTGTCTATGTTCCTGCCGCGTCTTTTTGGATACGTGTAAAATATAAGGAGGTATTTAGCAATGACAAAAGTGTTTACGATTGATGAGTTAAAAAGCGTGATCAACATGAAAGATGTTGTAGAATCTGTGGATCGTACATTTAAAGGACTTGCCGAAGGTGTCGTGATCAACCCGACCAAGGTTACCCTGGATCTGGGAGAAAACGCACCATACCCTCCATACGATGGATTTTTTAATGCAATGCCTGCATATATTGGCTATCAGGATGTGGCCGGCATCAAATGGGTCGGCGGTATTCTGGGTGAAAGAAAAAAAGCAGGTCTTCCATTTATCAGTGGAATGATCCTTCTGGCCAATCCAAGACTTGGTACATTTAAAGCAGTGATGGATGGTGCTTATATAACCAATCTTCGGACAGGAGCACAGACGGCAGTTGCACTGAAACATATTTACAAAGGACGGAAAAGCCTCAATGTTGGATTGTATGGTGCTGGTATGCAGGGACATACGCAGACAGCTGCTATTGCAGAAGTGTTTGACATTGATAAACTGTATGTATATGATGTATATACTCCGGCAGCAGAGAAGTTCCAACAGGATATGAAGGATGTCGTGAAGGGAGAGATCATTGTCTGTGATGCTCCTGAACAGGTGCCGGAAGATGTGGATGCGATCATAACAGTGACACAGGCAAAGGACAGCTTCCTGAAGGCAGAATGGATAAGACCGGGAACGGTAGTATTCCCGATGGGATCCTATAAGGAGATAGAGGATGAAGTGATCTTACAGTCAGATGCAATCGTTGTTGACCATGTGGGACAGGCACTGCACAGAGGAGCTATGAAGAGTCTGGCAGATGCAGGAAAGATCACGGCGGAAAGCATAACAACGACGATTGGAGAACTGGCTGCAGATATGTATGATCTGGGTGATGTATCGGAGAAAAAGATTCTCTGTATTCCGATTGGAACAGGTGCAATGGATGTGGCAGCAGCAGAGATTGCTTACCAGCGTATGATTGCCAAAGGAATGGGAACGGATTTCAACATTACCGGTGAGTAATAAGTTGATCGATTATAGAAGCTCTATAATTTATCATATAACAGATTGAAGGAGGATGAAACATGAAAAAAGTATTGGCATTAGTTCTGGCTATGGTGACATCAATGTCATTGGTTGCCTGCGGAGGAGGCGCTGATACAGCGGGATCTTCAGATGGAGCATCAGGTTCTGGTGAGGAGAAGACAGTTACATTATCACTGGCGCATATCAGACCGGTAGATTCATCCGCAGATATTGCGATCCGCGCATTTGCTGATGAAGCAACCGAACTCTCTGATGGTACGATCCAGTTCGATATCTATCCGGCAAGCCAGCTGGGTGAGTA
The DNA here is from genome assembly GCF_040096225.1 of Hominiventricola aquisgranensis. Classification (NCBI taxonomy): domain Bacteria; kingdom Bacillati; phylum Bacillota; class Clostridia; order Lachnospirales; family Lachnospiraceae; genus Hominiventricola; species Hominiventricola aquisgranensis. The sequence continues at coordinate 4,992 of NZ_JBBMFC010000061.1, forward strand.
TACGACTGTTCAGGAGAGAGTCAGCATTGGTGACGTAGATATGCAGATCGCTTCTCTTGGTTCCAATATGGATAAGTTTTTTGCAATGTCCAATGCAGCATATCTGTGTGCAACCTGGGATGAGGCAAGAAAGCTCTTCGCTGAAGACAGTGAAATGGTAAAACTGTATACAGAAAAACTTGCAGATTACAACCTGACTTATCTGGCAAACTATCCGCTGTACTTTGGTGGAATCAGTCTGAATACAGATGCGATCGATCCGACGAACCCGAATGCAAAGTCTGGTATCAAGATCCGTGTTCCGTCCATGACAACATTTGAGAAAACAGCAACCACACTTGGATATCTGGCAACTCCGCTTCCGTCCTCTGAGATGTTCACAGCAGTTCAGACCGGTGTTGTAGATGGTGCGATCGGTGCAGGCGCTGAGATGTACTATGGCAACTTATCCGGACTTAATAAATACTATCTCCCGATCAACGATCACTTTGAGTGCTGGTGGATGTATATCAATACTGACAAGTGGAACAGTCTGAGCGACAAACAGAGAGAGGCACTTCAGACTGCAGCAAAACATATGACCGAAAAGCGTTGGGAAGTTGCAGAACAGGAGACCGCAGAGTATGAGCAGAAACTGGCAGACAGTGGCTGCGTAGTTGTAGAATATACAGAAGAGCAGCTGCAGAATTTTGCAGATGTAGTACGTGAAGCAGTATGGCCGGTAATCGCAGAAGAATATGGAACTGAGAATTTTGAGGCTGTAACCAACAGTATAAAATAAGCAGAATTCATAAGCAGGAGAACCGCACTGTATTGTGCGGTTCTCAGACTGTAGACAAAGCCCCGCTTTTGCGGGGTTTTGCTATTGTTAGAACCGCTTTTCTGATATAATGATGTCAGA
>NZ_JBBMFC010000062.1:0-4585 GCF_040096225.1 Hominiventricola aquisgranensis
CATCGCACTGGTACTGTTCGTTGGAAAAGCCCATACACCGGCAGCCAACGGCAAGATTTTCGTGAAATCCAAATAATGAGCTGGATTGATCTGCAGATAGAATCAGTGAAGAAAATGGAGTGAAGACAGTGATGTCTTTGCTCCATTTTTTGCGTCTGTCAGATAATTGCACATTTTTCTATTCGTGATTCTTACCAAATTTACATGTTGATTCTTGGCGATAGTCACGAAAAAATTTTAAAACTGCCAAATGGCAAGAAAAAGGACTTAAAACTGACATTTGTCCTTTCTTAGCTGTGAGAAATGTGGTATAAATAAAGTAGAAAATGAAAAGAAAATGGATAAATTAACCAAAATGAGTGAAGCAGATGAAATCATTCGAAAACTGAATACGGAGCAGAGGGATTACCTGAACCGTTACTTTGCTCATGCGCCGGAAAGTGTGACAGGAAGTATGCAGGTGGTACGGATGCCGGAAGGAACAACATTTATTCAGGAAGGAATGCCAGTGGACAAAGTGTATGTTCTTCTGAAGGGATGCGTTTCCGCGGTCGACTACCGGGTACGGGAAACGGTCTATGGTTTTTGTCATTTTAATCCTATTGAGACATTTGGTGCTATGGAAATCTTAGGACATATGGATCAGTACCGGACTACGCTGGCAACAACCAGAGACAGCTTATTTCTGAAGATACCGAGAGATTCCTTTGAAAAATGGATTCTTAAAGATGTGGATGCCCTGCAGATGGAGACAGAGCGGATTATCGGGTATCTGTTGGATCAGTCCAGAAAAGAGCGACTTTATGTACTGCTTCCCGGAAATGAACGGGTTTATCTCATCCTTACAAATTTGTATGAGACCTACGGAAAGTTCGATACTTACAGTGTGTATATGAGTCGGAAGGATTTCTCGGAGGTTACAGGATTATCGGAGCGGACGATCACCAGAGCTTTGAAGGAACTGGAGGAAAAAAATCTTATCACCAGAAATGGCTGGAACATCGTAATGACATGGAATCAATATAGCAAGATCAAAAAACTGATGAAAGATCAAATCAACGAAATGGGGGAATGACAGATGAAATATTCAGAAAATCCAGATAAACAGTATCACATCCAGGTAGGAGAGGGTGACGTTGGAAAATACGTGATCCTGCCGGGTGATCCGAAGCGCTGTGCCAAGATCGCTGCATATTTTGATGATGCGAAGCTGGTGGCTGACAGCCGTGAGTATGTGACCTACACCGGATATCTTGACGGCGTAAAGGTAAGTGTTACATCAACTGGTATTGGAGGTCCGTCCGCATCTATCGCCATGGAAGAACTGGTAAAATGTGGTGCAGACACTTTTATCCGTGTAGGCACCTGCGGTGGTATGCAGCTCGATGTGAAGAGCTCTGATGTTGTGATCGCCAGCGGAGCTATCCGTATGGAAGGAACCAGTAAGGAATATGCGCCCATCGAATTTCCGGCAGTGGCGGACATTGACATTGTCAATGCATTGAGAGCTTCTGCGAAGGAACTGGGGCAGAAATCACACGTGGGAGTTGTGCAGTGTAAAGATGCATTTTATGGACAGCATTCACCGGAGACTATGCCGGTCAGCTATGAACTGCTGAACAAATGGGAAGCGTGGAAACGCCTTGGATGTCTGGCATCCGAGATGGAATCTGCGGCATTGTTTATCGTGGCAAGCACACTGCATGTACGCTGCGGATCTGTATTTCTGGTAATGGCCAATCAGGAGAGAGAAAAACAGGGACTTGATAACCCAGTAGCACATGACACAGATATGGCCATCCGTGTGGCGATTGAAGCGATCCGTAAACTGATCAAAGAAGACGCCGAGTAGTAATTACGCAGAGTCACATTCGCAAAATTGCCTTTGCATGGCTCTGCAATTTGCAATTTATATCACATGAGGAGGAATCAATAACAATGCGTGACATTTCTATGGAAAGAGTCAATGAAACAAGAAAGAACATTCTGGAAATTATCGAGAGTGCAACCCTGACACATGAGCAGAAACTGACCTGCCTGGCGAATCAGGCAGATTCTCTGATGGAGGTGCTTGATCTTCCGGAAGGGCTGGATGAGCTTCTGAACGTGCCCATCGACCGTAAATGTATCTGCGATCTGTCCGAGGGACATGCGCCTATGCGTCCCCGTTACATTATCCCGGATTATGCGAAATTCCTGAAGGAGGGAAGTAAGTTTCTGCAGCTGGATCCGCCGACGGATCTTTATGAGGCACTGAACAGCCTGATGATCTTCTACAAACATGTGCCAAGCGTTACCAACTATCCGGTATATGTAGGTCAGCTGGATGAACTGCTGGAGCCGTATATCGATACGGTAGATGAGGCACAGGCAAAGAAAATGCTGAAGCTGTTCCTGACGCAGATGGATCGCACCATTCTGGATTCCTTTTCACATGCAAATATCGGACCGAGAGAGACCAAGGCTGGACGTCTTCTTCTGGAAGCAGAGAAAGAGCTGGAAAATGCAGTTCCGAACTTAAGCTTTAAATACGATGAGGATATCACACCGGATGATTTTGCACTGAAAGCCATCGACTGTGCCATGCACAGTGCAAAGCCAAGCTTTGCAAATCATAAGATGTTCAAGAGCGAGCTGGGTGAGAATTATGTGATCGCAAGCTGTTACAACGGACTGTTGCTGGGCGGTGGTGCTTACACTCTTTGCCGTCTGGTTCTTGGAAATATTGCCAAGAGAGCAAAAAATATCAAGGATTTCAAAGAGCGTGAGCTTCCTTATGTGCTGGATATCATGGCTCGTTACATGGATGCAAGGATCAAATTTGAGGTAGAGGAGAGCGGATTCTTTGAGAACAACTTCCTGGCAAAAGAGGGATTTATCCACAGAGACCGATTTTCTGGTATGTATGGACTGGTTGGTCTGGCAGACTGTGTAAATATTCTGTTTGAAAAAGAAGGTATCAAAGGACGCTTTGGTCATGATGAGGCAGCCAATGATCTGGGTGTTGAGATCATGGAGATCATCAAAGAGTTTAATCTGAATCATAAAAATAAATACTGTGAGGGAACCAATGGACATTTTCTGCTTCACGCGCAGGTTGGCCTGGCAGAGGATGAGAATGTGACACCGGGAACCCGTATTCCTATCGGCGAGGAACCGGAGGAGCTGATCGACCAGCTCAACGTGCTGAAGAAATTTCATAAATATTTCACCTCCGGAACGGGAGATATTTTCCCGATTGATATGACTGTTCATCGGAATCCAGAATATGTACTGGACATTATCAAAGGATCTTTCAAGATGGATCTGCGTTATCTGTCCTTCTACTCCAGCGACAGCGATGTGATCCGTGTGACCGGTTACCTTGTAAAACGTTCTGAGCTTGAGAAGCTGGCTGGCGGCGAGGCTGTTCTGCAGGATACTACAGCTCTGGGCCTGGGTGCAGCCAGAAATGGCCATATTCTGGAGAGAAAGGTACGTTGATCAATGAAAGCAGTAATAAACCGGATCATTCCGTTCAGCAGTGTGGATGGTCCGGGCAACCGGACAGCGATTTTTTTACAGGGATGCAACATCAACTGTAAATACTGTCACAATCCGGAGACCAGAAAAATGTGTGTACAGTGTGGAACCTGCGTGAATAACTGTCCGGCAGGTGCACTGTCCTTTGATGCAGACGGGAAAGTGGCATTTGATCCGGCAAAATGTGTGCAGTGTGATACTTGCATCCATGTCTGTCCCAATGACAGTTCTCCGAGAACCTGTGAGATGACCCCAGAAGAAGTCTATGCGAAGGTGAAAAAACAGATTCCGTTTATCCGTGGTATCAGCGTATCCGGTGGAGAATGTATGCTCCACCCGGATTTTCTGACTGAACTGTTCCGCCTGGCAAAGCAGGATGGGCTGGGAACGCTGATCGACAGCAACGGTACCATTTCCTTTGAAGATTACCCGGAACTGATGGAAGTGTCTGATGGCGTGATGCTGGATATCAAGGCATTTGAACCGGAAGAACATAAAAAAGTGACAGATGTTACCAATGAAATGGTGCTGAAGAATGCAGTATATCTGGCGGAAACTTCCAAACTATATGAGGTGAGAGCTGTTATTGTACCGGATCTTTATGATACAGAAAACAGCGTTCGTAAGATCGGTGATTTTCTGGCACCATATCTGAAGATCCATGATATCCGCGTGAAGATCATAGCTTACCGACCCATGGGCGTGAGAGAAGAGTATGCGCATTACCAGATTCCAGATCAGGAGTATCTGACACATCTGGCAGATATCATGAAAGAAAAAGGATTTGAACACGTAACCGTGATCTAACGCGAGTTTGCGAGTCTAGAAAAGTAAACAGGAGGGAACAAGCCTTGGCAAGAACAAGCCATATGGATGCGAGTAAAGTAGTCATTCAGATGAAGGACATCGTGAAGAAATTCGGTGACTTTACAGCCAACGACCACATCAATCTGACCGTACACAAAGGAGAGGTACATGCGATCCTTGGAGAGAACGGAGCCGGAAAGAGTACCATGATGAATGTGCTCTGCGGACTCTATAAGCCGACCAGCGGTCAGATCTT
>NZ_JBBMFC010000063.1:0-3412 GCF_040096225.1 Hominiventricola aquisgranensis
ATTAATTATACCAAAAAATCGCTCAGACCTCACGGTCTGGGCGATTTTTCTGTCAGGGGAGTTTTTTTACAGCCCCCCAATCATACAGACAATCTTTAGTATTTAATTGTCGAGAAAAAATATTAAGGAGCTGTATGATGATTACAATGTTAAACGAAGAAGGACTCACTTTCAAGGAAATCGAAGAAAAAATATTTAGAATGGTATGTGAATGGGGGCAATCTTTCGCTAGAGACTTCCTGGAAAAGTATGATGAATTTCTGATGAAAAATCGAGATAAAGAAGCATATCGTAATAAGGGGCTTCGAGAAACTACTATCAAGACTGTTTTTGGAGAAGTGAATTATTCTCGTAGAGTTTATGAAACAATCAGGGATGATGGCCTTAAGGAATTCGTGTATCTGCTAGATGAACAGCTTCACATTCCGGGAGTTGGGCTTATATCTCAAAACCTTGCGGACCAGTTAGTGGCTGGTATTACAGAGATGTCTTATAGAGAAACTGCTACGAAAGTTACTGAAATGACAGGTCAAAGAATTAGTGCAATGGGTGTATGGAAAGTCATTCAGACACTTGGTGAGAAGGTTTGTGAGGAAGAAGCAAATCTTGTCAAAGCTCATAAAGCAGGAAATGTACAAGGCGATATCATAACCCCTGTATTGTTTGAAGAAACAGATGGAGTATATGTAAACCTCCAGCGTGAAAAACAGGACATGGCGGAGATAAAGGTTGGCATTGCCTATGACGGATGGAAGCAAACAGGTAAAGACCGCTTTGCCCTTGATGAAAAAGTAGTTGTAGCAGGGTTTTCAAAAGCGAAAGAATTTCAAGCTTATAGGGAAGCTGCCATAGCAGAGAAATATAATACTGATGAAATCGAAGTTCGTTTGGTGAATGCAGATGGTGCGGAGTGGATTAAAAATTTAAGTGATGCTGATACAGTATTTCAGTTAGATCCATTTCATCGTAATAAAGCAATTCGAGACTATGTACCATATAAAGAAGCCATTCAGGAAATACATGAGTTGCTAGATGAAAAAGATATCGCTGGATTGTTTGAGCATCTTGAAACATACAAAAATAGCTTAAGTGACGATGCAGAGATTGAAAAGGCAGAAAAGTTAATAACCTATTTCGCTAATAATAGGCAAGGCTTATTGTCGTATCAAGATCAGGGAATCTTATTGCCAGAGTCTCCAAAGGGGTTAACATATCGAAATATGGGGACGATGGAGAATCATATCTGGAGTACAATAGCCAGACGAATGAAGCATAATCATACTTGCTGGAGCTATCGAGGGGGCAATCATTTAGCTAAGATACTTGCCAAGAAATGTAGCGGGCGATTGGATGAAGTATCTGCAAAACTGAAATCTCCAAGATTTGAAAGAGGTCAAACAGAAACAATTCAGCATGAGATACTATCAGCGGGAACAGTTCCACAAAAGATTGGAAAAGGATATAGATACCCAGTGTCGGGACATTTAACAAAGCTTGATAATTCGTCAGGAATAACGCATCAGATATGTTTGGCAATGGTAGGATGCTGCAACTAGATTGCACAATCATTCATTAATGCTTGATCAACAATAATCATGCGAACGGATTGCTCTGTCAAGAGCAGGCCGTGATTACGGTGCGAAGCACTCTTGAAAGAGCATCTGTGCATGATTGAATAGTAAACAAGCCTCAATGAAAAATATGCCTTCGGCATACTAAATACAAAAGATTTTCAAAAAGATGAAGTTTTTGCCAACGATAGGTTTACAGTAATATTTGAAATGAGACTGTAGAAAAATAATAGTTATATGCTATAATATATAGAGATATATAGATACAATTAACTAGACTAGGGGAAATGTGAGGATGAAAGATGAAAGACATTAACAGTATCTGTCATTTTTTCGAAAATATGAATGAGTATGTATATGTTACGGATATAGAGACATATGAGATGGTATATATGAATCGCAAGACATTGGAAGCTTATGGGTTAAAATCCCTGGATGAAATAAAAGGCAGAAAATGTTACGAGATATTACAGAAGTCATCAATTCCATGTGGCATGTGTAATAATGACAAAATCTGCGAAGGATTCTTTGAAGAATGGCGTCATTATAATTCGGTTATAGATAAATATTTAATTCTGAAGGATACATTGGTTGAAGATCCACAGGAGCATAGAAAGTACCGGCTTGAAATCGGGATAGATATCAGTGAAGAACGCATACAGGATAAGGCACTCCAGAAATATAACAGTATGGAGGCGCTGGCAAACGAAGGACTGCGAATTGCGCTCATGGCATCAACCCCGGATGAAGCCATCTATACGATTCTGGAGTACCTTGGCAAGTCACTGAATGGTGAGAGAACTTATATATTTGAGAAAAATGAGAAGGGCGGAGACGATAACACCTATGAATGGGTTGCAGAGGGAGTAAAACCGGAGAAGGATAATCTGCAGAACCTTCCGCCTGAGATCTGCGCAAACTGGTATCACAGATTTCAGAAAGGAAAGCATATCGTATTTCACGATCTGGAAGAAATCAGGGAAACCGATCCTTTGCAATATGAGAATCTCAAGAGACAGGATATTCGTGCCCTTGCAGTTGTACCGTTATATGATGATGGTAAAGTCATTGCTTTTTATGGAGTGGATAACCCACCGCCTTTATCTTTGGAATATACATCTAATATGCTTCAGATTACGGGACACTTCCTGGTGTCATGTATCAGAAGAAGGAATCTGATGAGAGAGCTGGAAGATATGAGTTATAAGGATGCGCTTACCGGATTTGGCAACAGATTTGCCATGAACAGATATATTTCACAGATTGACCACAAGAAGAGTGTGGGAGTGGTCTATTGTGACATTACCGGATTAAAGCACGTCAATGACACCATGGGGCATAAGGCGGGAGACCAGCTGATCCTGCGGGCATGCGACTGTATGAGTAAAGCATTTGGCGATTATGGTGTGTTCCGCATAGGGGGAGACGAATTGCTTGCACTCTGTTCGCAGATTGAGCAGGATGCGTTAGAAGAGCGCATCAGACTTTTAAGGAAATTGATGGAAGAGAATACTGTGAATATGGCAGTGGGTATGATATGGCAGGATGAAGCAACAACAGAGCTGGATATATTATTGCAGGAATCAGAGAAGCGCATGTATGCCGATAAAGCAGAGTATTACAGAAAGAATGGAATTGAACGCAGAAGACATTAAGCATTCACATACTATATGGAACATATTTGGTAGTAATTATTTTTAATTTATTATTCCATTGAAATACTAAAAATTGAAGATTATCTCTATAAGATATTGTTCAAATTTAAAAAGGGGCTGTAAAAAAACTCCCCTGACAGAAAAATCGCCCAGACCGTGAGGTCTGAGCGATTTTTTGGTATAATT
>NZ_JBBMFC010000064.1:0-2601 GCF_040096225.1 Hominiventricola aquisgranensis
AATAATGGAACAAAAGAAAGAAAAAGGATTGCGGATCCGATCCTGTCTGACTGGTGCAATCTGGCTGGCACTTGTATTTTCAACAGTCATATCTGCTTTATTATTTGCTTTTTTGAATCATTTTTTTAATCTGCCGGGCAGCATACCTGTGCTTGGCTGGCTTTTGATTTTCAATACATTGATTGCAGGGCTGATCACTTCCTTTATCAATGCAAAGTTACTGGAACCAATTACCAGACTTAGTAAAGCAATGAAGGAAGTTTCTCAGGGAGATTTTGAACAGCATTTGGAAACGAACAGCCGTATAGCAGAAGTTGGAGAATCTTATCAAAGTTTTAATGTTATGACAAAAGAACTTCGTGCAACAGAGGTGCTGCAGATGGATTTTGTATCTAATGTTTCTCATGAGTTTAAGACCCCGATTAATGCCATTGAAGGATATACAATGCTGCTTCAGGGAGAAGAACTGTCTCCGGATCAAGAGGAATATGTAGAAAAAATCTTATTTAACACCCAAAGACTTTCCGGATTGGTTGGTAATATTTTGCTGTTATCCAAGTTAGAGAATCAGAATATACCAATGAAAAAAACAGAATTTCGTCTGGATGAACAGATCCGCCAGGCATTTCTTTCATTGGAAACAAAATGGACAGAAAAAGAAATTGGTTTTCAGGTAGAATTGGAGGAAGTTAAATATACTGGGAATGAAGGACTTTTTATGCATATCTGGATAAATCTTTTGGATAATGCGATTAAGTTCAGTCCTGCAAAGGGGACAATTACGATGTTTCTGAAACAAGAACAGGATTCTGTTAAGTTCATTCTGGAAGATGAAGGACCAGGAATAGAGGATGATGTAAAATCCAGAATATTTGACAAGTTCTATCAGGTAGATGGATCTCATAAAGCAGAAGGAAATGGCCTAGGTCTTGCACTTGTAAAACGGATTGTAGATAGTGCCGGAGGAACAATCAAAGCAGAAAACCGTGAATATGGTGGATGCAGATTTGTTGTAGAGCTTCCAATACAGAAAGATGAGGCCATATAAGTTTAAGAAAAACAGATAGAGGAGGAATTACATGACATTTTATCAGGAATTGCAGTTAAATCAGGCAGGTTCTAAAAATCTGTTGAAAAAGAGTGAAACAGTGAAAGAAAAAACATATCATATACTGGTATATTTGGTAAAGATAGCTGTTACAATGGCATTTTGTTTTTTATTTGTTACTATTTTCAGTATCTTATTTGGAAATGAGAACAGCATTGTAGGTGTAGTGGTCTTATTATGTCTCATGGTGTTTAGAAATGCGGATCTGGGGATCCACACCGGACAAGCTACGATGCTTTTGGCTTTGTTCTTTGTAATTATGACTGTATGTCCGCATTTAGCAAATCAGTTTTCACCGGTATTGGGAATGCTGTTAAATATTGCGGCACTGGCTGTGTTGATTCTGTTCGGATGCCATAATCCATTCATGTTTAATCAATCTACATTGGTTCTTGGGTATCTGCTGCTATATGGTTATGATGTTACGGGAAAAAGCTATCAGATGCGATTAGTCGGAATGGCTTTAGGTGCAGCACTTACCTGCTTCGTATTTTATCGAAATCATAAAAACAGAACTTATAAAAGAAATCTGAAAGATCTGATACAAGAATTTGATATCACTTCTTCCAGAACAAAATGGCAGATATGTCAGATTTTATGCGTACCGATTGTCCTTTGCATTGCAGAACTTTGTAATATGCCACGTGCAATGTGGGCTGGTATTGCGGCCATGTCCGCGATTTTGCCGTTTATGGAAGATATGCACTACAGAGTCCGTAAAAGGATTGTCGGAAATATTGCAGGTGTTATATGTTTTACAGTATTATATTTTCTGCTTCCTTCGTCAATCTATGCATATATAGGAATTCTTGGTGGAATCGGTGTAGGATTTTCAGCACAATATGGCTGGCAGGCAGTATTTAACACATTTGGTGCTTTAGCCATTGCTGCAGAGACTTATGGACTACAAGGAGCGGTTAGTCTTAGAGTGATTCAAAATGTTTTTGGTGTTGTGTTTGCTTTAGCATTTTGTGTTATATTTTATTGGTTTATGTCTAAAAAAAAGGAAAGTGATGTGACCGTACATGCAGAGTGAAGTGAATCAGGAAGAAAATTTGAATAGAATTATTACGGTTCCTAATTTTCTTTCTTTTTTTCGGCTTTGTCTGATTCCGGTAATTATATGGAGTTATTGTGTAAAGAAAAATCCTCTGTTAGCTGGTGAAATCTTATTGCTGTCTGGTCTTACGGATCTTGCTGATGGATATATCGCAAGAAGATTCCATAGGATTAGTAATTTAGGAAAAATACTTGATCCGGTGGCTGATAAGCTGACACAGGCAGCGATGTTAATCTGTCTGTTTACTCGTTTTCCGCATATGCTTCTTTTAATCGTAATAATGGCAGGTAAGGAGCTGTATATGGTAGTCAGTGGATGTCTTGTGATACGAAAGACAGGAAAAGTACATGGTGCAGACTGGCATGGAAAGATAGTAACCTTTTTATTATATGGAACTGCAGCGGTGCATATTATATGGTTCCACATTACAGAT
>NZ_JBBMFC010000065.1:0-2478 GCF_040096225.1 Hominiventricola aquisgranensis
ACGCGGGGACCACCCCGTAAGCCTAAATACTCCTTAGTGACCGATAGCGCATAGTACTGTGAAGGAACGGTGAAAAGAACCCCGGGAGGGGAGTGAAAGAGAACCTGAAACCCTGTGTTTACAAGCTGTGGAACATCTTTATATGATGAACCGCGTACTTTTTGTAGAACGGTCCGGCGAGTTACGCTGGCTGGCGAGGTTAAGGACTTTAGGTCCGGAGCCGAAGGGAAACCAAGTCTTAATAGGGCGAGTTAAGTCAGTCAGAGTAGACCCGAAACCGGGTGATCTACCCATGTCCAGGATGAAGTTGCCGTAAAAGGCAATGGAGGTCCGAACACACATCCGTTGAAAAGGGTGGTGATGAGGTGTGGGTAGGGGAGAAATTCCAATCGAACCCGGAGATAGCTGGTTCTCCTCGAAATAGCTTTAGGGCTAGCCTCGGTTTAGTCTGCTGGAGGTAGAGCACTGAATTTCCTAGGGGGCGTCAAAGCTTACCGAAGAATATCAAACTCCGAATGCCAGCCAGATGATGACCGGGAGTCAGACTGCACGAGATAAGTTGGGTAGTCAAAAGGGAAAGAGCCCAGACCACCGGCTAAGGTCCCAAAGTACGTGTTAAGTGGAAAAGGATGTGGGATTTCAAAGACAACCAGGATGTTGGCTCAGAAGCAGCCATACATTCAAAGAGTGCGTAATAGCTCACTGGTCGAGAGGTCCTGCGCCGAAAATGTCCGGGGCTGAAACACGACACCGAAGCTGTGGAATTGACGAATGTTAATTGGTAGAGGAGCATTCTTAGCGGGATGAAGCAGTACCGAAAGGAGCTGTGGACTTCTAAGAAGAGAGAATGCCGGAATGAGTAGCGAGAGAGAGGTGAGAATCCTCTCGGCCGAATATCTAAGGTTTCCAGAGTAAAGCTGATCTGCTCTGGGTAAGTCGGGACCTAAGGCGAGGTCGAAAGACGTAGTCGATGGACAACAGGTTGAGATTCCTGTACTGCTGTATAACAGAACTGTGGGGACACAGAGGGAGAGTGCAACCCGGGAGTGGAAAGACCGGGGCAAGCGAGGTAGGAGTCACGTAGGCAAATCCGCGTGGCGATCCGAAGGCGTGACGCATAGCGAAATGAAGTAGCGAATTGCATGAGCCAGCTGTCGAGAAAAGCCGCTATTGTTTGTACAGTACCCGTACCGTAAACCGACACAGGTGGATGAGGAGAGAATCCTAAGGCCGACGGAAGAAGCATTGTTAAGGAACTCGGCAAAATGACCCCGTAACTTCGGGAGAAGGGGTGCCCTGTGAAAGCAGGGCCGCAGTGAAATGGCTCAAGCAACTGTTTAGCAAAAACACAGGTCTATGCAAAACCGAAAGGTGAAGTATATGGGCTGACGCCTGCCCGGTGCTGGAAGGTTAAGAGGAGAGGTTAGCGCAAGCGAAGCTTTGAATTTAAGCCCCAGTAAACGGCGGCCGTAACTATAACGGTCCTAAGGTAGCGAAATTCCTTGTCGGGTAAGTTCCGACCCGCACGAAAGGCGTAATGATTTGAGCACTGTCTCGACAATGCATCCGGTGAAATTGAAGTACCAGTGAAGATGCTGGTTACCCGCGCCAGGACGGAAAGACCCCATGGAGCTTTACTCCAGCTTGGTACTGGGATTCGGTATTGCATGTACAGGATAGGTGGGAGACTATGAAACGGTGACGCCAGTTGCCGCGGAGTCAATGTTGGGATACCACCCTTGCAGTATTGGATTTCTAACATGTGCCCGTGAACCGGGCAGTGGACAATGCCAGGCGGGGAGTTTGACTGGGGCGGTCGCCTCCGAAAGGGTATCGGAGGCGCCCAAAGGTTCCCTCAGAATGGTTGGAAACCATTCGCAGAGTGCAAAGGCAGAAGGGAGCTTGACTGTGACACCGACGGGTGGAGCAGGTACGAAAGTAGGGCTTAGTGATCCGGTGGTATTAAGTGGGAATGCCATCGCTCAACGGATAAAAGCTACCCTGGGGATAACAGGCTTATCACTCCCAAGAGTTCACATCGACGGAGTGGTTTGGCACCTCGATGTCGGCTCATCGCATCCTGGGGCTGTAGTAGGTCCCAAGGGTTGGGCTGTTCGCCCATTAAAGCGGTACGCGAGCTGGGTTCAGAACGTCGTGAGACAGTTCGGTCCCTATCCGGCGTGGGCGTAGGATATTTGAGAGGAGCTGTCCTTAGTACGAGAGGACCGGGATGGACTGACCTCTGGTGTATCGGTTGTTCTACCAAGAGCATGGCCGAGTAGCCAAGTCGGGAAGGGATAAACGCTGAAGGCATCTAAGCGTGAAGCCCCCCTCAAGATGAGATATCCCATAACGCAAGTTAGTAAGACCCCTTGAAGACGACGAGGTAGATAGGGCAGAGGTGGAAGTGCAGTAATGCATGGAGCTGACTGTTACTAATAGGTCGAGGGCTTAACCAAGATGGTTTAGGATAGGTTT
>NZ_JBBMFC010000066.1:0-1830 GCF_040096225.1 Hominiventricola aquisgranensis
AGAGTTCCTCCTTATTCTCTTTTATTATACATGAATTCCTTGAGAATAAGGTGTCAACTTTATTTATACAACATCATCCTTTGTAAGTGATCTGGCATTATTCAAGGAATACCATGCTAAATATCCATCACATGGCTATCGCTGGCTTAATGCCAAGATTCGTTTAGATACAGGACTAAAAATGTCTGATCAGTATGCTCATAAGTGTTGTAAAACGGCAGGGATTATGAGCATATCCAAGCATTACCGCTATAAGAAGCCAGGAGATCCATTCAAGGTGTATCCGAACCTAATGGCAACCGGGTTAAATATCACCGGACCGTTGCAGTGTATCACAAGTGACATGACTGCATTTCGATTAAAAGGGGGTTATTATGAATTGACCTTGTATATGGATCTTTGGAATAATGAAATCCTGTCATACTCGCTTTCAGGTCGCAAAGGAGACAGAATGACATATATAAGTGGTCTAAAAGACTTGATTTCCATCAAGCAAAAGTATCCTGGTCTGGAAATGATTCTTCATACAGATCAGGGATCGGTCTATGCATCTAAGGACTTTAATGAGCTTTTGCCTTTATATAACATCGTTCATTCTATGTCCAGAGCCGGAACCCCAACAGATAATGCAGCAATGGAGGCGATTAATGGCTGGATCAAAACAGAGATGTTTACAGATCTGCACATAACCAGCAATGAAAACATTGAGAATGAGATAAAAGAGTATATTACGTTCTTTAATGAAGAAAGACCTGCATACTCATTAAACTATTTGACACCAAAACAATATAAGGAGTACTATGCTCAGTTTTGAGTGTATAAAAAATGAAAAAAGTGTCTACTTTTTGTTGACTAGTGCAAATACTCGAGAAGTTGGGCAGCAAGCGTGGTGAAGAGGTGTCAGCTGCCCAAAACCAAGTTCGCGGGAAGCCAAATACTCGAGAAGTTGGGCAGCAAGCGCGGAGAAGAGGTGCCAGCGGCCCAAAAGCAAGTTCGCGGGAAGTCAATACATGCCCGCAAAAAGCCAATTAACTGCTTGACAGATACAGAGAAGTGCGTTACTGTGATAACAGTTTCAATATTCATGACCTAATTCAGGAGATTTCCAGATGTATATTTACGAAATGAAAAAAGAGCGTGCGCATCTTGCAAAGCAAATTGCCAAATTGCAAAAAGATTTAGAGTTACTTCCGAATCAAAAATTATTTATCACAAAGAATGGAAAATATAATAAATGGTATATAGCAAATGGGCATACCCCTGTTTATATCAAGAAGAATCAACGTGAATTGGCAGAAAAACTGGCACAGCGTGAAATAACAGAGATGAATTTGAAAAATGCATGTCAAGAACTAGATTCCATGGATCGATACATAAAAGAACATGAGCAGCGTAGTTTGGAACAGCAAAAATGGTTTACCAATAATTCTGAGCTTCAGAAACTTCTTGAGACTTCAAAAGATTTTACCCCAGACAGTTCAACAGATGAATATTTACAAAAATGGATGCAGGAATCATATGAATCGAATCCTCGTTATCCGGAAAAACTTATACACAAAACGATGGACGGAAAACGTGTACGTTCCAAGTCAGAAGTGATCATTGCAAATGCATTGCATCATCATGGAATTCCTTATCGGTACGAGTGTGCATTTCGCAGCGAAGACATGACAATTTATCCAGATTTCACCATTTGCCATCCACAGAACAAACAAATATTTTACTGGGAGCATTTTGGCATGATGGATCTGTCGAGACCGTTTCAAGTTTTGTGTAAACGTTAAAAACTGATATAAGATTTGTGAATAGTTACAAATGGGCAGAGCCGAT
>NZ_JBBMFC010000067.1:0-1797 GCF_040096225.1 Hominiventricola aquisgranensis
GTGTTTGCGCGCCATGGGCACGCTCTAACGGGTGCAAGTCCCGAACATGCCCAGATAGTGGGAAGTGTATAGCCGAACAGCAAGGGTGTCTATCGCGAGGTAGAATCTGAAGGAAGCTGTAAGCAAATCTCTGGTCCGACGAACAGAAATCACATATAAGGCTAGGCTACGAGAGATAAGTTGGCACGAAGCAACGAAGTCTAATAACTATCACCTTTGTAGTAGCAGAGTAAATGTGGCGGATATATGGAGAGAAAGAGCGTGCACCTTAAGCGTGGAGGTCTCATAGAGGTTCCATCAGCCTAGTAACAACGAACTGTGAGAAGTCAGCCGAGCCCATAGTAGTGAAGAAGTCTCTGTAATGGAGATGGAGCAAAGGGGCGAACAATCAATAAGTTTGAGTATGTCTCGGATTGCAGAAATGGCAACATCTGCCGTAACTAATCGGAAAAAAAAGGTGGTCAAATCAAGCGAGACGGAAAGGAAAGAACGCATGGACACAAGTAGTCTAATGGAGCAGATATTGTCTAGTGATAACCTCAACAGAGCATATCTGCAAGTCGTACGAAATAAAGGTGCAGAGGGAGTGGACGGAATGAAGTACACAGAACTCAAAGAATACCTTGCAAAGAACGGCGAAATCATCAAGGAACAGTTGAGGATGAGAAAATATAAACCTCAGCCAGTACGAAGAGTGGAGATACCAAAGCCTGATGGCGGTGTCAGAAACCTAGGAGTACCAACAGTAACAGACAGATTCATACAACAAGCCATTGCACAGGCTTTAACACCAATCTATGAGGAACAGTTCCATGACCATAGTTATGGATTCAGACCTAACAGATGTGCTCAGCAAGCAATTCTAACAGCGCTCGACATGATGAATGAGGGTAATGACTGGATTGTAGATATCGACTTGGAAAAGTTCTTTGACACAGTAAACCATGATAAGCTCATGACCATCATAGGTAGAACTATCAAAGATGGAGATGTTATCTCTATCGTTAGAAAATACCTTGTCAGCGGAATCATGATTGATGATGAATATGAGGATTCCATTGTGGGGACACCACAAGGAGGAAATCTCTCGCCATTATTGGCAAACATTATGCTGAATGAACTTGATAAGGAAATGGAAAAGCGGGGGCTTAACTTTGTACGATATGCGGATGACTGTATTATTATGGTCGGAAGCGAAATGTCTGCCAACAGAGTCATGAGAAATATTTCAAGATTTATTGAAGAGAAGCTAGGGCTCAAAGTCAACATGACCAAGAGTAAGGTGGATAGACCGCAAGGACTTAAATACCTTGGATTTGGTTTCTACTTTGATTCAAGAGCACATCAGTTTAAGGCAAAACCACACGCGAAATCAGTAGCGAAGTTCAAGAAAAGAATGAAAGAACTCACCTGTCGTAGCTGGGGCGTTAGCAACAGCTATAAGGTGGAGAAACTCAATCAGCTTATAAGAGGGTGGATTAACTACTTTAAGATAGGCAGCATGAAAACTCTCTGCAAAGAACTAGATGCTAGAATTCGTTATAGGTTGCGTATGTGTATCTGGAAGCAATGGAAAACTCCGCAAAATCGAATAAAGAATTTGATGAAACTTGGAGTTGATAAGGATATAGCTTGGATTACGGCATATACAGGTAGTCGAATCGCTTATGTGTGTCAGCGAAGAGTTATGAATTTTGCAATAAACAAAGAAAGACTAACCCAATTTGGATTAGTCTCAATGATAGATTACTACACCGAAAGGTGTGTTACTTGTTAAGTTGATTGAACCGCCGTATA
>NZ_JBBMFC010000068.1:0-1602 GCF_040096225.1 Hominiventricola aquisgranensis
CAGACTGTAGACAAAGCCCCGCTTTTGCGGGGTTTTGCTATTGTTAGAACCGCTTTTCTGATATAATGATGTCAGAAGGGCGGTGTTTTTTATGATGACAAAAAATGCAGATAAGAAAAGGGAACAGATGCTGATGTTCTGTATGAATGACATGGTGCCACAGAATCACATACTCCGTTTGATTGATAAAGCCATTGATTGGAACTTTATTTATGACTTAGTAGAAGAAAAATACTGCCCTGACAACGGTCGGCCAAGTATGGATCCCGTTATGCTCATAAAAATTCCGTTTATTCAGTATCTCTACGGAATAAAAAGCATGCGGCAAACAATGAAAGAGATTGAAGTAAATGTTGCCTACCGTTGGTTTCTGGGACTGGATATGATGGATCCTGTTCCACATTTTTCTACATTTGGGAAAAACTATACACGCCGTTTTAAAGATACCAATCTTTTTGAACAGATTTTTTCCAGGATTCTCGAAGAATGCATGAAATACAAACTTGTAGATACCGACCAGATATTTGTTGATTCAACTCATGTAAAAGCTTGCGCTAACAGTAAAAAAATGCGGAAACGAGTCGCTCATGAACAAGCTCTTTGGTATGAAGATGAATTAAAAAAAGAAATTGAGCAGGACCGTCTGGCTCATGGTAAAAAACCATTGAAAGATAAAAATGATTACCAGCCACCAGCATCTGGAGGAAACGGTTCAGAAAATTTAGAAGCTTCAGAAGAAATTCCGTCCGGTGTCAAAACACAAAAAAGCAGTATAACTGATCCGGAAAGCGGTTGGTTTCGAAAAGGGGAACATAAGCATGTTTTCGCATATGCAGTCGAAACCGCATGTGATCAGCATGGATGGATTTTAGGATATAGCGTTCATCCTGGAAATGAGCATGACAGTAGAACTTTTAAGGTACTGTATGAAAAAGTAAAAGCATTTGATCCTTCTATGATTATTGCAGATGCAGGATACCGGACACCGGCGATTGCCAGAAGGCTGCTATTAGATGGAATTGAACCATTGTTTCCGTATAAGCGTCCGATGACAAAAGAAGGCTATTTCAGAAAGCATGACTACGTTTATGATGAGTATTACGACTGCTATATTTGCCCTGAAAATCAAGTGCTTTCTTATAGCACAACAAATCGGGATGGCTATCGTGAATACAAAAGCCGTGGATATATTTGCTGTAATTGTCCCCAGAAATCTAAATGCACAGAAAGTAAAGATCATGTGAAGCTGGTAACACAGCATGTATGGGAAAGATATATAGAGAAAGCAGAGGATATCCGTCATACACTGGGAAACAAAGAGATTTATCAGAAACGAAAAGAAACAATAGAACGAATCTTTGGAACAGCGAAAGAACATCATGGTTTTCGATATACTCAGTACATAGGAAAAGCGCGGATAGAAATGAAAGCCGGGCTTACTTTTGCATGCATGAACCTGAAAAAATTAGCTAAGATACTGGTGATGAGAAACAGGAAATTGTTGTCATTTATATATAGAATTGAATTTTTACTGAATAAAATAAACGCAAGAGAAAAGTGGTGCCTGGCCTAACGGTCAAACACCACTTTGTCTACAGTCTG
>NZ_JBBMFC010000069.1:0-1507 GCF_040096225.1 Hominiventricola aquisgranensis
GCAATGACTAGAAAAATATTTAGGAGAATATTGATGAGATAAAGAAGGATAAAAACTTAACCTGGATAGAATCAGAACAAATAATTTTTGCATGGCTGGATAAAGACAATCGGGTTGCTCCGCTAACGGATGAACAATTAAATCCGGTATGGAAAATACTAAATTACGAAACTGGGAAATATGATTCAGTGCAGAAACATTTCCGGGTATTTGAAGCGTAGAAGGCTTGAGTCATCCGTTGTAAAAGCAAGAAAAAATAATACATTTGCGGTCAATTTGTTATCGACAGTTGACCGCAAGCACGGTATAATAAATATAAATCTAATAAGAAAACCAAATAATCATTACTGTAAAATGTCAGGTAATGGTAGTCATCATTTATAATTGGAAGGAACAGGTTGGCTTTACCCTAATGGTGGAAAATCCACCATTTTTCCACCCAAACTGTAATTTCTCAGATGAAAACAGGTTTTCTTATCTTTTCTGAAATTGACAGAAAAAGCAGTAAAATCAAGGCTTTGAATGACTTTGATTGACATAGAATGCAAGCTGTTTTCTGTACTAGGATGAACTCCTAAGCGTGGGGTCGGAGGTTCAAATCCTCTTGGCGACAGGTTTCAAAGCGTTCGAAAATGTTAGCTGGATTAGCTGACAACGAACGCTTTTGTTATTTTCTAATCACGTTCGTGGCATGAAATTCCATTTAAAATGATCAATTTCCAGCTAACATTTGGGTTCCGTTCTGTTGTCATCCCTTATTTAGGGATGTAAATCAGAGAAAAGGCGGGAAAAGAAACAATCTCTCCCAAACCTGCAAACATAAATTAGCTGAAACAGTATTCAATTCTATAAGTCACCAAAACTTTATGAGGTTATTCCCAAAGAAGAAATTGCTGATTTTGAAGAAGTCATGCGTAAAACCATAGCAGACATTGTATCAGAAGCCAGCAGTGTTGCCTGCTGGGTATATGTGCAGAAATATGTGAAACAGAAAACTCTAGACGAAATGCTACAAGAATGGTCAGAAGCAAGTCAGTTCATCATTGCCATGGATGCTTGGTTTGAAAGATTGATGGTGGATCAATAGAAGTTGTGATAGAATGAAGAAAACGATTTGATGTGCAAATCGAAATTTAAGGAGGAAAAGTACAATGAAAAAAGCTATTATTATGATGATTGTGGTATTTGCTTTAGTTGTTTGGCCGTTCAGCGGTGTGTGGCAGCTCTTGTCTGGCATCATTGGCGGTGGAGTCCGAGAATCCTTTATTTATCCGATTTATGGTGGAATTATTCTTCTTTCAGGTATTATAGTCGTTTGTACTGAACTCATTCTGGAAGAAATCAAATCGTTAAAAGACGATATAAAAGATAAAAAAGAAGGATGCTGACAACTTCCCGTTTATTTGGAAGTCGCAGAGAACGAAAAATCGGAATTTATAGGAGGTGAATCTGCATGAAATGTCCATATTGTGGTGATGAAATGATTAGAGGATACCTAATGAGTTCA
>NZ_JBBMFC010000070.1:0-1484 GCF_040096225.1 Hominiventricola aquisgranensis
TTTTCTTTATGCAGCTAAAAGATGGAGCCTGTATTGAACAGGACTCATCCATCCCAACTTTTCTTTTATCCGTTTCTCGTTGTAGTATTTTATAAAACGTTCTATCTCTGATTTTAATTCCTCGTAGCTGTAATAAACAACACCGTAGTAAATTTCTTGTTTGAGCAGTCCAAAGAAATTTTCCATTACGGAATTGTCCAGACAGTTTCCTTTTCTGGACATACTTTGAAATATCCGTTCTTCTTTTAGTCTATGGGAGTATGCCTTCATCTGGTAAGCCCATCCCTGATCTGAGTGAAAAGTTCTTCTGTATGGGCAGTCCGCAGTAGTTTCAATTGCTTTATCTAAAGCATCCATTACGTTTTTAGCAGAAGGTCTCTGATCTATCCCGTAGCTAAGTATTTCACCATTACACATATCCATAAACGGATTGAGATAAAGCTTATGCATAGTCACATGCCCTTTCTCATCAATTTCATAATACTTGAACTCACTGGTATCTGTAGTGATTTTCTGATGAGGTATATGTGTATCAAAACGTCTGCGAATCCTATTCGGTGCAACGGTGCCAATCTTACCTCTATAAGAACTATACTTTCTGCTTTTACGAGTATAGGACATCACCTGTAATCCGAGCTTTTGAACAATACGTTGAATTTTCTTTTTGTTTATGGAATATCCTTGATTACGAAGTTCTCCGAGAATCCTACGATATCCATAATCTTTATGTTCTTTACGAATCTCGAGTATCTTTTCCTCAATTTCCTGATCCGGATTTTTTCTGTCAAAACGCTTTTGCCAATACATATATGTGGCTTTTGGCATTCCAGTATATGAGAGAAGGTCTTTTAATTTGAACTGTCTTCGGAGGCTGCTGATGATTCTTGCCGTTCTCTCATTTTTGCTTCGTCCTCTAAACGCAGTCTCCTCAGTTCTTTTAAAAACGCATTCTCAATTCTTAGTTTAAGAAGTTCTTCTTCTAGTTCTTTTACATGCTCTGCGCTTGTATCAACAGAAGATTCTTCAACGGGTTTGTTTTGTGTATTGTCACCAGATGTGTTCAATGTTTTCTTTCGTCCTTTTTTACGTGGTCTCAGCGCATCAGGACCCGCCACTCGAAAGCGATTAACCCAATTGACAATCATTGATGGATTAGTAATTCCTTCTTGTAGAGCCAAATCTTGATACGAGATTTCACTTGATAAATATAACTCTACAACAGAAAGCTTCTTTTCGAAAGAGTAGTTTTCTTTTTTTCGAGAACGTTTTAATCCTTCATCTCCGAATTCTTTATACGCAGCAAGCCATTTCCTGAGCTGGGAATTTGATCCAAGCCCATACTTTGTGGAAAGATACTGTGTGCCACCTTCTCCATTTATGTATTCTAGAACTACTTTTTTCTTGAATTCAAAAGAATATTTAGCCATAAAAATACCGACCTCCAATCGTTAGATTTTTAGGTCTAACTTTTGGGGGTCGGTACA
>NZ_JBBMFC010000071.1:0-1440 GCF_040096225.1 Hominiventricola aquisgranensis
GTTCTTGAAGTGAAAGACCTTCATGCCAAAGACTACCGTGGTGTTGAGATCCTGAAAGGCTTTAACCTGAATGTAAGAAAAGGCGAGATCGTAGGTTTGGCCGGTGTAGATGGTAACGGTCAGACCGAGCTGGTAGAAGTACTGACCGGCCTTCGGAAAGCAGAATCCGGTACAGTCACCATGCTTGGAAAAGATGTATTCAATAAGAGTCCGAAGGAGACCTTTGAGAATGGCATCTCCAGTATCCCGGCAGACCGCCAGAAGCATGGACTGATCCTTGACTTTTCCAACGAGGATAACATGATCCTGCAGCACTTTGAGGAAGAGCCGTTCTCCTCCCATGGATTTCTGAACCGGAAAGCCATTCGTGAGTATGCAGAAGAACTGATCGAGAAGTTTGATGTACGTCCGAGAGGATGTGCAGAAGCACCTGCAGGGACACTGTCCGGTGGTAACCAGCAGAAAGTCATCATTGCCCGCGAGGTGACCAATGACAAAGACCTGCTGATTGCCGTGAACCCGACCCGTGGACTTGACGTAGGCGCGATTGAGTTTGTTCATAAATATCTGGTGGAACAGAGAAATAAGAACCGTGCGGTTCTGTTAGTATCCTTTGAGCTTGACGAGATCATGAGCCTGTCTGACCGGATCGAGGTTATCTTCGATGGTCAGATCACCGGCAGTGTTCCTGGAAAGGATGCAGATGAGAAAGAACTGGGATTTATGATGGCAGGAGGAAAGACAGATGAATAAGAAGAAAAGTATTCTTGAGAGCAATGTGCTTTATACGATCATTGCGATCATTGCCGGCTTCCTGATTGGTGCCATTTTCCTGATGATCGCCGGTATCAGCCCGGCAGTTGCTTATGGAAAGCTGTTCAGCAGCATTTTCAGCAAACCGAAATATCTGGTGTGGACGTTGGTATATGCAAGTCCGCTGATCTTTACCGGTCTGAGTGTGGCATTCTCGTTCAGAACCGGTGTGTTCAACATCGGAGCTGAGGGACAGTTTGTGATCGGTGGACTGGTAGCCTGTGTGCTTGGTATTGTGCTTGACCTTCCACCGGTCATCCATGCTGTTGTATGTCTGTTGGCAGCAGCCCTGGCAGGAGGGATCTGGTCCCTGATCGTAGGTGTGTTAAAAGTAAAAAGAGGAATCCATGAGGTTCTTTCCTTTATCATGTTTAACTGGATCGCATTCTATCTCTCCAACTACGTGGTAAACCTTCCGGAGATCCATAGAGAGAGCAGTGAGGCAACCCGGGATATCGCATCCTCTGCAAGGATCCTGCTGCCATCCGGTCTTCAGAAAGCACTGGATTGTAATGCCGCACACTGGGGCATCGTTTTTGCGATCATTGCAGCCATCGTGATCTGGATCATTATTGAGAAGACCACACTTGGCTACAAATTAAAAGCAGTTGGTTTTAACAGCAATGG
>NZ_JBBMFC010000072.1:0-1373 GCF_040096225.1 Hominiventricola aquisgranensis
TGATATTGTCAATATTGGTTGACACATTTATCTCAAAGATATCATTTCCTATGCAGCCAGGCCCAGAGATTGGTAGTATCTCTGACGCTTAATCATAGGAGGAAGCCCACCGTTGGCAGAGCAGATCCTCCTGTTGTTCCAGTAACTGATGAAATATCTCCAAATAAGAACTCTCAGCTCATCCGTGGTCAGGCTTTCCGTATTGTAGCGGTCATAGAGAAGCTCGCTTTTCATTCTGGCCCACATGCTTTCACATCGAGCATTATCGTGGCACCTGCCACCATCACTGTTCATGCTTTGTATAATGCCATATTTAGAAAGCGCCTGACGGTAGGTTTCACTGGTATATTGTCTTCCTCTGTCGGAGTGCACAATGGCACCTCGCAGATCAGGATGCGCCAGATAGGCATTATCCAGTGTATGCTCACACAGAGTTGCCTTCATGTTTGTTTCCATTGCCAGTCCCAGAACGCTGGAATCAAAGCAGTCGAAGATGGCTGAAACATACAGTTTTCCATCTTTTGCCTTGATTTCTGTGATATCAGTTACGCATTTTTCAAGTGGCTTATCAGCCTTGAACTCTCTCTTCAGAAGATCATCTGACTTACGTGCTTCCCGATCAGCCTTGGTAATGCCATTTGGCTTGCGCTTTGGCCGATGGACAAGTCCTATTTCATCCATAACCCTGTAAACGGTTCGTTCACTGGGGATCTTGATTCCCGTCGGATTCTTAAGGAGCAGTGCTTGGTACATGCGAATACGTCCATAGGTATCATTGCATTCATCCTCAGCATGGATCACTCTCATGGCATCAGCAAGATCCTGATATTTCCAAGGGCGATCTTTAATAGCAAGATATTTGTAGAAACCCTGGCGGCTGACGCCAAGCATCCGGCAATAGAATGAGAGTTTTCCCTTAATCACGCCGTCTTTCGTTTTTATGGCAATGAACATCATTCTTTGGTTCTTGCTGACTTCCGACGGCTGGCTGCGAAAAAAGCGCTTGCTTCCTCGAGAAATTCATTTTCCTCTTTCAGACGCCGGATTTCTTTGTCCTGATCTTTAACGCGTTTGCGGAGCATGGCAAGCTCCTCAGCAAGACTCATCGCGCTTTCCGGAGTATGTGCACCGTCGCCAATATCCAATGTGCCTGCTCTAACTGCTTTCAGCCATGTGTGGATGGTTCCTTCTGGGATACCTAATTCTTTGGCTGCCTTAGCACCGCCGATTTCTTTGGCAAGTTTGACAGCCTGGATCTTATATTCCTGGTCGTATTTACGTTGGGTTCGTGACATTGAGAGTTCCTCCTTATTCTCTTTTATTATACATGAATTCCTTGAGAATAAGGTGTCAACTTTATTTATACAACATCA
>NZ_JBBMFC010000073.1:0-1086 GCF_040096225.1 Hominiventricola aquisgranensis
ACTACCAATCTCTGGGCCTGGCTGCATAGGAAATGATATCTTTGAGATAAATGTGTCAACCAATATTGACAATATCAGTCTTTTATCTTATCATACAGGAATTTATATGTCCGGCTGTCATGCTGATTGCCGGGATTTACACTATAACCCAGAATCCATCCGCTTTTGTCACAGGCTGTCTGCACGGAATACGCAAAAACATTTTTATGCTCACCCTTTCGGAACCATCCGCTTTCCGGATCCGTTGTACTTTCCTTGACCGTTTTTCTTCTTTTCCATCAGAGCTGCCACCACAGGAGGGGGGATCTTTGGGATCTTCCTTCTTTTCTTTCAGAGGCTTTTTCCCATGCGCTTCCCGGTCTTCGTTGATTTCCTTCTTTAACTGCTCTTCGAAGAACAGTGCTTCCTCATCTGCAATCCGTTTCCGCATCTTTTTGCTGTTTGCACGTGCTTTTACATGGGTGGCATCCACGAAGACCTCGGAAGGATCGATCAGTCTGTATTTATAGCATTCCTGCAGGATACGGGAAAAGATCTGTTCAAAAAGATCAGTATCCTTAAAGCGTCTGGTATAATTCTTTCCAAACGTAGAGAAATGGGGAACCTTGTCCATCATTTCCAGACCGAGGAACCATCGGTATGCGACATTGACTTCGATTTCCTTTACTGTCTGGCGCATACTTCGGATGCCGTACAGATACTGGATGAATGGAATTTTAATGAGCATGACCGGATCCATGCTGGGGCAGCCATTGTCTGCACTGTATTTATCAATCACAAGATCATAGATAAAACTCCAGTCGATTGCCTGGTCAATCAGGCGCAGCAGATGATCCTGCGGAACAAGGTCATCCATGCAGAACATCTGAATCTGCTCTCTTTTCTTGAGGAACTTCAATCTCCATAGCTCCATAACTGCTGTTTACACGTTTCCGCTTGTAGCCATTGCGATAATCGTCATTGTCCGAACGCTCGGATTTCTCGTATCCAAGATGGTCATCCATTTCATCTTCCATCATTTCTTTGATGGTCCCGCCTAAAAGACCTGGATATCTTCAGCTGTCTGAATATCATATTCCTCCAAAA
>NZ_JBBMFC010000074.1:0-1036 GCF_040096225.1 Hominiventricola aquisgranensis
TAATACAAAGAAACGCCAAAACCGACATTTGCCGGAATTGGCGTTTCTTATATTAGGGACTTATTTTACAGCCCCATCTTTAGTACATTTTCATATTTGTAAATCCTATATAACTATCCATGTCCTGGTATTCTAAGCCGCTCCACCTGTTTATCCGCTAATTTTTAGAAAACTTAGCAAAAAATGCAGGCATTTCAGGTGCTGAAACTGGTTCCGGATCATTATTAGCACCCATCCTAGTATAATATCCATTATCAAACATGATAGCTCCATTATCATTTACAATTTTCAT
This sequence comes from Hominiventricola aquisgranensis, assembly GCF_040096225.1. Lineage (NCBI taxonomy): Bacteria > Bacillati > Bacillota > Clostridia > Lachnospirales > Lachnospiraceae > Hominiventricola > Hominiventricola aquisgranensis. The sequence continues at coordinate 293 of NZ_JBBMFC010000074.1, forward strand.
AATAATAATGGATTTATTATAATAACTCACCATTCTCATTTTGGTTCCTACCTGTCTTCGATAATGCTCATCCATCGGCATTATTTGTAAGGCATCCTTAAATTGAGTAAAATATGCATCATAATCTCCTTTATAAAATTCATTCACCTCTCCATCAACACCTGTAATATAGAAATTTCCCACCTTAATATTTTCTATATTATACTTTCTTGAAACTTTTTCTGCATCCTCAAATTTGTCAGCTACGCCAATAAGAACATATCCTACAGCATTTTTCTCTGAATTTCCCATTGCCGTCAATGTTTTATATATTTTCTTTATTAAGCTATCATTTTTCTTGCCAGTAAAAAGATCATGTATTCCTTGTTTAAAATCATACTGTGAATTTTCTGTCTTAGATTGTTTCAATAATGTTTCTATTTCCGTTGCATAAGAATAGTGCATAGGATCTCCATCTGTTCTTTCTACGAAGAAGGGCAGTAGTATCGCTTTTACTTTGGCTACTACCTCGGTTTTTTCTCGTGCACTCCATGCGCCTCCACCACCAGATATAATCATTGTACGTTCCGCAATATTTCCTAGTTGCTCGTAGACTTTATCATAATCTGTTATTTTCATTTCCTGTTTTATTAACAATTCATATAAGGTCAAAAAGAGCGACTGAAAATTGAGGTGACCCCTCAAAGTTAGACTTTTACGAGGCGACTTCGGTCGTCTCGTTTTTCTTTATGCAGCTAAAAGATG
>NZ_JBBMFC010000075.1:0-819 GCF_040096225.1 Hominiventricola aquisgranensis
AGGGTCACGAACGCTCCGCCAAGTCCTGCCAGGAATCCAGACAGGATCACGCAGGTGTAACGAACTTTATATACATCAATTCCCAAAGACTCGCATGCTTCCGGATGCTCGCCCACTGCTCTTAAGTGAGCACCAAATCTGGTCTTATAGAAAACAAACCAGCAGACAAAGGCAAGCACAAATACCAGATACGCAACCGCATATACATTCAGCACGTTGTTCCAGAAGGATCCGGTCGGGAACACGCCCTCGAACAGCTTCGGCAGCTTACAGCTGGGATCCATGGCCGGTGTGTCAGAAGAATTGCTGTACATTGCTTTGCAGAGGAACAGGGCAAGACCCGGTCCTAAGAAGTTGATGGCTGTACCGGCGATAGTCTGGTCTGCATGGCAGGAAATACATGCAAATGCATGGATCAGTCCGAACAGGGCACCTGCCAGTCCTGCACACAGGAATGCGATCCAGCCATTGCCGGTGGTCAGTCCCATAACGGCTCCTGTGAAGGCTCCGATGGTCATCATACCCTCGATACCGATGTTGACCACTCCGCTCCGCTCAGAGAAGCAGGAGCCCAGTGCCGCCAGAAGAAGCGGCGGGGTTGCGATCAGGGTCGCATTGATCAGAAGACCCAGGTCTTTTATTAATTCATTCATCTTATTTCCCCTCCTTCTTCTTTGCTGCGTTTAATACAAAAATCTTAAATACATGGGCGATCGCGATCAGAAGAACTACACAACCCATGATAATATCAACTACCTCAGACGGTGCCTTTACGATACTCAGCTTGGATCCACCGTACTTCATGGCACCGTAGAACAG
>NZ_JBBMFC010000076.1:0-779 GCF_040096225.1 Hominiventricola aquisgranensis
TCATATATTTTTGCCAAAGATCACGTGGATCTGCAGCATACATACATTGACGGGACAAAAATTGAGGCAAATGCCAATCGATATACCTGGGTATGGAAAAAATCGTGTGTGAAAAACCGGCAGAAAGTCTTTGACAAGATTTCACTCTTGATTGATGCTATGAATCTGGAAGTACTTGGATATCTCGGAATAAAATTTGAAAAGCGTGAAGCGTACGCGGTTGACTATGTCTCTGAATTACTTACGATGTACAAAGAAACAACTGGACTGGATGAAACTTCTTTCGTTTCCGGACGTGGTCATAGAAAAAGCATTCAACAAAAACAATACGAAGAATTGCATGAATATCTGGAACGTTTGAAATCCTATGCATATCATATCGAGACCTGTGGAGAAGAAAGAAACAGTTATTCCAAAACAGATCATGATGCAACTTTCATGCGTTTAAAGCGTGATTACATGGGAAACGATCAGCTACTTCCGGCATACAACCTACAGGCAGCCATCTGTGATGAATACATAGCTGTAATCGACGTAAAACCATATGCATCCGATATGGAATGCTTTGTGCCTTTGATGGAAAAATTCAATCGCACATATGGTCACTATCCGAAATATCCGGTTGCTGATGCCGGATACGGTTCTTACAATAATTATCTTTATTGTGAAGAACACGGCATGGAAAAATACATGAAATTTACCATGTACAAAAAAGAAACGACGGACAAAAAGTATCATGAGAATCCGTATCGTGCTGTAAACTTTGCAAAAGATGCAGA
>NZ_JBBMFC010000077.1:0-761 GCF_040096225.1 Hominiventricola aquisgranensis
ATTTGCTCTTAGGAATTGTAGCAGAGTTAATTTCCATGTTTGTAAAGAAAAAGATTTTAAGAGGTTAAACAAATCGGAATTTGTATCAACGTAAGAAGGAGAACAATATCATGTTCAGAACAATTCGTAAAAAGAAAAATGAAATCAGCATCGACACGGCAAAGACTCTTTTGCAGTCCAGCCGACGTGGCGTTCTTGCCGTAAATGGAGATAACGGATATCCCTATGCAATTCCTATCAACTATGTCTACGATGACGATGCGCAGAAAATTTATTTTCATGGAGCACGTGCAGGCCATAAAGTAGATGCACTACGTGCCTGTGACAAAGTATGTTTCACGGTATATGGAAATGAAACCATCAAAGAAGAAGATTGGGCACCGTTTGTGCAGAGCGTTGTGGTATTCGGCAGATGTCACCTCATAGAATCTGGTGCAAGAGCAACAACTCTGTTAAAACGATTTGCAATGAAATACTATCCCAGCGAACAGTTAGTTGATGAGGAAATTGCCCATGCAGGAAAGGCTGTGCAAATGTTTGAAATAGACGTGGAGTACCTCAGTGGAAAGGAAATACAGGAACGATAAATTCAAGTTTACAGAACTGAATCAAAAGAGCTCGAAGGAGCTCTTTTTCCTTTTTTATAATAGTATCATTATGGTATAATAGAGACATTAAAATCGAAAGTTGGAGGATACACGCATGAAAATTGTAATCATTAATGGAAGTGCCAGAAAAGGAAATACGCTGGCAGCAATCAA
>NZ_JBBMFC010000078.1:0-535 GCF_040096225.1 Hominiventricola aquisgranensis
AGTCAAACAGTTTCAAAAGCAGTCCCGGGGTTGAGCCCCAGCCTTTCACTTCTGACTTGCTTGACCGTCTACGCTCCCTTTACACCCAGTAAATCCGGATAACGCTTGCCCCCTACGTATTACCGCGGCTGCTGGCACGTAGTTAGCCGGGGCTTCTTAGTCAGGTACCGTCATTTTCTTCCCTGCTGATAGAGCTTTACATACCGAAATACTTCTTCACTCACGCGGCGTCGCTGCATCAGGGTTTCCCCCATTGTGCAATATTCCCCACTGCTGCCTCCCGTAGGAGTTTGGGCCGTGTCTCAGTCCCAATGTGGCCGTTCACCCTCTCAGGCCGGCTACTGATCGTCGCCTTGGTGGGCCGTTACCTCACCAACTAGCTAATCAGACGCGGGTCCATCTCACACCGATAAATCTTTTCCGTCTGGATCATGCGATCCTATCGGGTTATGCGGTATTAGCAGTCATTTCTAACTGTTATCCCCCTGTGTGAGGCAGGTTACCCACGCGTTACTCACCCGTCCGCCACTAAGTC
>NZ_JBBMFC010000079.1:0-7983 GCF_040096225.1 Hominiventricola aquisgranensis
TCAACAGATCTGATACCATCGGTGTAATGTGGAACCATATAATATCCCTATTTGGTATGTAACTTGCTTTTACTAATCCATGGCGTACCAGATCGGCAATCCACTCTGCATCTTTTACATCCGTCTTACGTCCGGGAACTCCTTTGATATGCTGCGCATTCACAACCATGATCGGTATCTGTTCTTCTTCAAATATATTATATACAGGTTTCCAATAAGAGCCCGTACTTTCCATGGCAGCCATCTCACAATCTGTTTCTTTCAGCCACGAAACTAATTGGAGAATATCTTCCGTCATTGTTGAAAACTGACGGATTTCTTTTTTTCTGACACTCGTAAAAATACAGGCTACCATCATATTTTTATGAATGTCAATCCCACAACACCGCTTATACAATACTTCCATAAAGCAAACCTCCTTCGCATAAGCCGATGCAGCTCCTTGCTTAATTGTTGGCTGTCCTGCGTCCTCATCAAAACCCGATGGAAACAAAAAGTGGTACACCTAAGGAGCTGAAAATCAGTCTGTCGGACGGGCTTGTAAGCACCAATCCCCTTCCGATCTTATTCGGCACCTTAAGTATACCACTACATAACGTATAGCTAGTATCCAGTTTTCATTTATTGTGGTGAGATTTTCTCATGATTGTCTGTCGGGAAATAGATAGTTCCAAAACAGAGAGGGTATGGCTCACAACGAGTCATACCCTCTCTGAATTTATCTGAAAAAAGAAAAAAGATGGCTAATGACAACCATCTTTCTCTCCGTTACATGTTATAATGTAACTATGCTAACCAATAATTATTATAATGATTTTTTTGAATTAGGGCAACAGAAAATTAACTTTAGTTTCTTCGAATTGAGTTTACCTGACGACGATCCAGTCTATACCCTGAAAAAAGTGATGGAGGAATTAGATTTTTCTGGCTTGTTAGCCAATTGTTCAGATAAGGGAAGAACCGGGTACAATCCAATCATGATGTATGCTGTAGTTACCTATGCAAATATGCGGGGAACACGTTCTGTTGACCGTATTGTTGATCTGTGTGAAAGAGACCTTGCTTTTATCTGGCTGACGCGCGGAAAAAAACCGAAATGTGATGCTTTTTATGACTTTAAAAACAGGAAGTTGACATCTGATGTCCTGGATGACCTGAATTACCAGTTTATGCGGCGGCTGCAGAAAGAAGGGCTGGTCACATTAAAAGAACTTTTTATTGACGGTACAAAGATAGAGGCAAATGCGAACCGTTATACTTTTGTATGGCGCGGAAGCATCAATTACCATCTTGCAGGCCTCCTGGATTCTATCGACCAGCTTTTTGGAAAATATAATGCTTTTTTATAATCTAATAGCTTTTGAAAATCTAATGCTGCTATTTTAAATCCGAAGAATAACCGGGTACGTTTTTTGCCATGCACAGGTATCTTGTCCACATGATATCTTCGACGAAGAAGAGAGGGAATTGCTTCTACTCCATTTCTAAATTTTGCATATTCAGAAAATTCTTCCGTCTGCATGTACTGTAATTGTTTTGCACGACCAACGGATTTCCAAGATACTTCCTTTCGGACTCGTGTTTTTAGAAAACGCGGCTGACACCGTTCTTTGTAAGGACATCCTTCGCAGTCACTTATCCGAAAATACGCAACGGAACGCTCATTGCCTGGATCATAGATACAGTCTTCAGGTACACGATTATTCTTACATTTGATGAGATATTTTCCATCATCAGTAAAAACAAAATCAGCATATATTTCATCTGGTTTGCGTCCTGTGAAATTGGTTGTAACAAGTTTTAGATTATGTTCAGATGCTAAACGTGAGTTCTCTTCTCCGCTGTATGCCCCATCGGCAACAATAAAAGAACCATCAGAAAAATCTTTTTCTCATTAAGATAATCTTTCATAAACTGATTATCTGCGTAGGTATTTTGCTGGTAATCGTAGACAATGACCAGACTGCTTTTTTCTCCGACAGCTTCAACTACGTTTCCAACGTATCCAAGATGTCTGCCACCTGCTTTATAGCGGAAAGTGGCTTCTGGATCAGAAGGATTAAGCAATACTTCTGAAGGATTTTCAACTTCCTCTTTTTTGTCGAAGCCGCCTTGAGCCACCATCATCAATGATTGTGCGTTCCTTTAATAGGCGAATAAGAAGCTGATATTCACTTGTATCATCAAAATCACCGGTTGAATCACAAATCTTTATCAAGATATCTGCATCTTTCATCACAACAACGTTTCTCTCAGTTGCATCCATATCCCGCTTGTGATAAATGCATTTATTATAATCATCTTTTTTAATATAATGATATTGTTCATCCGGAATTTTTGTTCCACGCTCATCCATTATTTTGCAAAGATTAGCAACACAAGTATAAAACAATTCAAGCAATGAGAGGTTTCTGATATTTGCAGCAACCATTAAACTGTCCATACGTTGTTTATCCGGAGTGATATCCATAAAATCAGATATTTCTTTTGCCATTTTTACAACACATTCATGAATAAGATCAACATCATGCTCTGTTTCCTCTTGCTCTAAACCTGCTGAGGGTTCTGTCACTAATTGGCTGCTCTTCAAAACTGGTTGTGTGCAGTGCATACTGATAGCGGATATCAAATGCCATAGCTTCAACGATCTCATCGTCAGTAACATTAAGAGCTTCTTTAAGAATCAGTGCCCCAACAATCACATTGACCGGAGTATTAGGTCTGGATGCTTTTTTACTGTAAAGAACAGAAAAAATATTTTCATCAATAGCAGGAAAAACTTTGTCTGCAAAAGTATTTGCCCATGATTTTTCTAACATTCGTTTTTCGCGTTCTGTAAGATTAAAAGTACTGTCTAAAACAGTAAGCTGTTGATTATCATTTTTAACAAAAGACATATAGATCACCTCATAAAATGCTACCTACATTTTACCAAAGAATCCAATGTTTTTACATATCGTGTTAAGTTTTCAAGGTACAAATTTATATCAAAGGCTATAAACCTTTTGACACCCTAATCTTTTATTTTATCTTCTCCGGAGCAGTTTTTTACACTGGCTTACAGGTGCATCCGATTCCCAGTCCATCCGGACCGATATGACAGGACAAACCGAAGGAAAGTTTATCACACATGACTTCCATTCCCGGGAAACTTTCTTTAATCTGGTTTACCCATTCTTCTGTCACTTCATCGGTACTGCTGGACGCCGCCATCAGGTACACTTTACCCGCAGCATATTCTTCTCGGAAATTCGTTTCCAGCTCATGCTTCATTGCATCGATCATAACTTTACGTGATTTCTTCATACCACGGCATTTCTGGTAGATATCAAGCTTTCCTGTGCTGAAATGCATAACAGGTTTGATATTCAGGACATCTGCTGCCAAAGCTGTCACAGAGCTGACTCTTCCTCCTTTTTTGAGATATTTCAGTGTGCTGAGCCCGATATAAATTGTCATTTTTTCTCTGGTTTCTTCAAGAATTTTCTTGATTTCGACTACACTGTATCCTTCTTCTGCCATTTCTACTGCATCAAGAACAGAACGATGCATCGGGGTTGCCACACGACCGTTATCTACGACAAACACCTTACCGGCAAATTCATCTTCATTTGCCATGGCTTCTGCTGTCATACAGGACCCACTTAAAGCACTACTAAGAGGAATATAAACAATCTCCTCATATTCTTTCAGCATCTCTTTCCACATATCCATAACTTCTGTTGGTGACGGCTGAGATGTAGATACATCTACGCCCTTTCGAAGCATATCATAAAATTCATCTCTGGAAAGATCTACTCCTTCACGATACACTTTCTCTCCGATATAAAAGGGCATCGGTAGTACCTTAATTCCGAGTCTCTGCGCTTCTTCGCTCAAAATTCCACTGTGGCTGTCTGTCATGATTCCTATTCTCTTCATAATATCTTCTTCCTTTGTAATCTATTTTTATAACGTCTTAATAATCGGCATTACACTTCATTTATATTTGTATCATATCATTATTTTTCATTCGGCACAGTAAAGGATGACGCAATTTCCTCCTCCGCATACTCTTCCACATCCGTTCTCGTTACTCGTTTTATATGTTGTTTTTTTAGGCGCAGATATACGAACTCCCGGAATATAGTATAAAATACCGATACAAGTGGAATGAAAATCAGCATACCTATAATTCCCATAAGATTTCCGCCGATTGTAACTGCCGCCAGTACCCAAATTGATGGAAGTCCTACTGATCCGCCAACCACATGAGGATAGATCAGATTACCTTCTATCTGCTGCAAAAGCAGAAAAACTATAATAAATAAAACTGCCTGTTTTGGATTTACCATAAAGATCAGAAAACTTCCCACGGCACAGCCAATAAAGGCTCCAAAGATAGGAACCAATGCGGTAAACGCGATCAAAATTCCAATTAAAAGTGCATATGGCATTTTTAAAATACTTAGCGTGATAACAAACATCGTTCCGAGAATTACTGCTTCCAGACACTGCCCTGCAAGAAAATTTGCAAATGTCCGATATGTCAGCGAACATATGTTAAGAATTGCATCTGCTTTTTGTTTTGGAATAAAAGCGAAAATCACTTTTCTTACCTGTAAATGTAATTTTTCCTTCTGAAAAAGAATATAGCATGCAAAGGAAAACGAAATAAAAAAGGTCGCTAATCCACTGGCAATGGAACCTACTGCTGACATCGTCGTATTCATCATATTTCCGACTCCGTTTCCAAGAAGACTTATTCCCCATTTAATTGCCTGATCAGGCTGAAACTGCAGCTGATCTACCAATTTCATAATATCCTGATTATCATGTGAAAATTCCCGAATCCAGTTTTGCATCTGTGGAATAAAATCTGAAATACTCGTCATCAGATTTCCCATGGTCTGTGTAAGCTGTGGAATCACACCAAACATTACCAATACCATTACACCTGCTGCCAATATAATTGTAAGAAGCAGGCTTATCGGTCTCGCAGCTTTTTTTCCTATTTTATTATTTTCTTTTATCTTTCCGAGCATTTTCTTTTCCAGGAAACTCATTGGTACATTAATCACAAAGGCAATTGCACCACCAAGCGCAAAAGGAAACACAATTTTCCATATTGACTTCAGCACTTCAATCACCACATCGAATTTCCACAAAGCAACTACAAGAAATGCCGTAAACACAATCAGTTCTCGAATTTTTTTCATAGAACATCTACTTAAATCCACTATCTTTCCCCTCTTTTTCTTAGTTTCATACGTATACACTTAAGTAATTGAATAATCAGAAGGCTTGCAAAAGCATATAAATATACACATCCAAGCTGCATCAGATTCAACGTTTCCACTTTGAATAAGTTATGGAAACCAGGAACCGTCAGTACTGTTGTAATGAGTACTGCACCTAACACAAATGCTCCCTGAAGCCACTTGTTATGAAAGAGACCTTTTGTAAAAATGACCGGATGATCTGATTTGCAATTATATCCATGAAACAAACGTGCCAGACAAAGAGTTCCAAAAGCATACGTGCTTCCAAGCAATGTACCATTCTGGTTGTATCCTGTCAAAAAACTGATCATTGTCATTGCTCCAATTACCAAACCTTCCAGACCGATTTTGCTAAGAAAATCTTTTGTCAATATCGACTCATCTGCCAATCTCGGTTTTTCACTCATCACTTCACTTCTATCCGGCTCTAAGCCTAACGCAATTGCCGGAAGACTATCCGTCAAAAGATTAATGAAGAGTAAATGTACTGGTGCAAATGGCACCGGAAGTCCTGCAATCGATGAACAAAGAACGGTTAAAATTGCTCCGAAATTTCCTGACAAAAGAAACTGTATCGCATACTTGATATTCTGATATAAGTTTCGTCCATTTTCCACTGCTTTTACGATTGTTGCAAAGTTATCATCTGTAAGTACCATCGCTGCTGCATCTTTCGCAACTTCCGTTCCGGTCATTCCCATTGCAACACCAATATCTGCCTGCTTTAATGCCGGTGCATCATTGACACCGTCTCCTGTCATTGCCACAATCATTCCTCTTTCCTGCCATGCCCGAACAATGCGAATTTTATGTTCCGGTGACACTCTTGCATACACAGAAATATTTGAGACAAATTCTTTGAGTTCCTCGTCACCCATATTTTCTATATCTGCCCCTTCACAGGCTTCCGATAAATCATGTAATATTCCAACTCTCTTTGCAATTGCTGCTGCTGTAATTTTATGATCTCCGGTGATCATAACCGGTCGAATTCCCGCTTTTATACATTCCGCTACCGCAGCTTTTGATTCTTCTCTCGGAGGATCCATCATCGCAATCAAACCAAGAAATACTAAGTGATCCTCATCTTGTATCGTTAATGTGTGATTCTTAGGAATTTCACGATAGGTAAAAGCCAATACTCTTAAACCTTCCATCGAAAATTCCTGATTTTGACGTTGTATTTTTTCTTTATCTTCCTCAGTAATTTTTCGAATTCCCTCTTTCGTCCAGATTTGCTCTGTACGTTCCAGGAGCTTGTCGACTGCACCTTTTACAATCATTTGATTTTTACCATCTATCAGGTGAAGTGTTGACATCATCTTTCGATCACTGTCAAATGGCAGTTCTCCATTTCTTGGATAAAGCTTTCTTACGCTTGCCGCCTCTATCCCATATCGACTTCCAAGATTAATCAATGCTGTTTCTGTTGGATCTCCAATTTCTACTCCATTTTCATTTGTCGAATCATTACATAGAATACTGTAATTTAAAAGACATTTTTGTGCCTGATCTGATATATCAATTGCCTCTGCTGAAATTCTTTTTCCATCTATATAATAATCTTCAACCGTCATTTTATTCTGTGTGAGCGTTCCTGTCTTATCCGAACAAATAATAGAAACACTTCCAAGTCCTTCTACCGCCTGTAGTTTACGAATGATTGCATGCTCTTTTGCCATCTTCTGTGTTCCGAAAGAAAGTACAATTGTCACGATAGAACTTAGCGCTTCAGGAATTGCTGCTACTGCAAGTGCTACTGCAAACATAAATGCACTGCTGATCTTTTCACCGCGGAACACATTTATTGCAAATAAGAGTCCGCAAAATACCAGAATCATAATAGAAAGCTTCTTTCCAAAGACTTCCAAACTCACCTGAAGTGGTGTCTGTTTTTCCGAAGTTGACTTCAAAAGTCCTGCAATCTTTCCGACTTCTGTCTGCATTCCTATATCCGTTACAACAGCTTTCCCACGCCCATACGTTACAAAACTACCGGAAAATAACATATTTGTCCGATCACCAAGTGGCGCTTCCGTCAATATTGTATCCATGTTTTTCTCAACTGCAAGACTTTCTCCTGTAAGAGCACTCTCATCAATCTTAAGACTTGCATTTTCAATCAGTCTTCCATCAGCAGGAATCATATCTCCTGCTTCAAGCAGTATCACATCTCCAACAACCAGTTCTCTTGCCGGAATTTGAACGACTGTACCATCACGCAATACTTTTGCCTCCGGGCCAGAAAGATTCTTTAAACTCTGCAGAGATTGTTCTGCTTTTACCGTCTGTATTGTTCCCAAGATTGCATTGATCGTAATAACCGTCACGATAACTGCCGCACTTTCCACATCTCCAAGCATACCAGATATGATTGCTGATGCAATTAGAATCAGTACAAGAAAATCCTTATACTGTTCAAAGAAAATCTGCAGGATACCTTTCTTCTTTCCTTCTGTAAGTTCATTCCACCCACACTTTTCTCTGGATCTTTTCACCTGTTCACTCGTAAGCCCAGATTTCTTGCCATTCACCCTTTCAAGAACCTCTTCTACCGTCTGCTGATAAATTTCCTTCATCACTTCCGCCTCCTCGTTCTCCTAAATATTTTTCTAGTCATTGCAATATAAAATTGCTTATACAGTCTCTCCCTTAAGAGTCCTGGTATTCTGGATAATATACAGAGCGACCGATATGACCATCATTATAGCGCACAAACCAA